>DATEDP010000112.1 GCA_035281585.1 bacterium | reverse complement strand
TTTCTTCTCTTCCTGGGGCGAGCCGCCCTGGCGGCTCCGGGGCCGGTCGACTTCGCCCGCGGGGCCTTGCGCGACATGAGCTTGGCGCCGAAGGAGGCGATCCAGCTGCGGGTGGAGCGATATTATGACTTCTCGGCTCTCTTCGACCGGGCGACCCAAGATTTCCAAGCCAAGCTCAGTCCCGAAGAGTCGGCGCGATTGCGCCGGCTCTTCGTCGAAGCCGTCACCCGCGGACTGGCGCACCAGGCCGACCGTTGGAACGGAAAAAGGCTGAGCCGAGCCGAGCTCTCACTCGAGCGACAAGAGGGCCGCGAATCGGTTGTCGCGATACGAGGCCTGGTCGATCGGCGGCCGGTTCGGATCGAATGGACCTTGGCGCCGAGCGGCGATTCTTTCAAGATCGTGGATTTGGCGGTGCAGGGGGCTTTGCTGAGCCGCAACTACCGCGGACCCTTCAATCGGATTTTTCGGGTCGAAGGTTTCTCCGGTCTGGAGCGGAGAATGAGGAAGAATGTGGAGACGAGCGGGATCGAACCGCCGACCTCCTGAATGCCATTCAGGCGCTCTCCCAGCTGAGCTACGTCCCCATTGTCGGTCAACCGATTTTGGTGGCGACCTGTCTATAAGTCACCATCTTTTTAGTCAATCATTATCGGTGTTTTCAGGCCTTTTTGAAAATAAGAAAAAATATCTTTACGATTAGCATAGTTTGGCCTAACTTTTACATTATCAAATAGCATACCATCTAGGGGTTTCTCATCATGAGTGAGGAGCGTGTCGAGTAGGGTGGAGGGCAATCCCTTCCGGGGGATTGCCCTTCTTATTTAGCGCTGCACTTCGGGGCTATACCAAGTCGAACGACCCTGCTGCACCATCCGCCGCACCGTCCCCTTTCCATCGAGAGTTCTCATTCCTTCCCGATCGTAAACCTGGAGATACTCCTTCATCACGCCTCGATTGCCCAAGCCGTCGAAGTAATCGCGGAGGCTGCTGCCGCCCATTTCGATTCCCAATCGAAGGGTGGCTCGGGCCGCCTCCCAGAGCCGGGCTAGCTCGGCGTCCTTGGTGCGGCGAACCCGGCGGCGGGGGCTCAGTCTCGCCCGGTAAAGGGCTTCACAGGCGTAGATGTTCCCCAAGCCGGCGGCGATTCCTTGATGAAGGGTCAAGGCCTTCAGGTCGATTCCCGGGTGGCGCCGGCAGCGGGCGACGAAATCGGCCGCGCTCCAATCCTCGGCGAGGAAATCGGGGCCCAGTCTTCGGAGAAAGGCATTGTCATCGCGCTCGCGGCGCAGGCTGAGCGAAAGAGTGCCGAAGCGGCGAGGATCCTGGTAGATCAGCTGCGAGCCGTCCTTGAATTCGAAAACCATGTGGGCATGCTTGTCGGCCCGAACCGGAGCGGCGGCGAAAAACTGCAGTCGGCCGCTCATGCCGAGATGGAGCACCAGGGCCGCGTCTTCTTCATTGCCGATCAGGAGATATTTGCCGCGCCTTTCCAGCCTGCCAAGCTTGCGGCCCTGGAAGTTTTTCACCAAAGCCTCGGGCCGAGTGGTTTCGATGGGAGCGAGGCGCGAGAAGGAGAGAGAGGCGATGCTCCGCCCTTCGAGGAAGAGCAGGCTGCGTCGAATGGTTTCAACTTCGGGAAGCTCCGGCATAGCATCCTAATATATCCCACCTAGCCGAGCTTCAACGCCTATCCTCTTTTTTGCAAGAGCGGCTTCCCGTCCCGGTCTTGCAGCAGCTCGAGAGCCGGGTAGAGGGTGGCCAGACGGCGGTTCAGCTCCTCGAGATAACCTCGCATCTCCTCCCGGCTTTGCAGCAGCTCCGGGTGGATGCTGTGGATCTCATAGACTCCGCCGTCGAGCCGGCATCCGAACTGGAGCAGGAACTCGCCATTGCCGCCGTAGACCGACCACTCGATCTCGCGAGCCCGGGAGTCGAAGCGTTGGTAGACTTCCAGGACCGGATTGAGCTCTTCGAAGGTGAGGGAGAGCTGTTTCGAAGGCCGGACTTCCTCGACATCGAAATCGCGAAAGATCGGCTCGTAATGCGGCATAGGACGCCGCTCCCGCAGGTTTTTTTCACGTCGCTGGCCCAATCGATCGGCCAGTGCTTGGAACTTACCCTGATTCATATGGCCTCCTTTCTTGGCATTGCCATACGTTACAAGCGATATAAGTTACAAACAGCGTGCCAATAACTCTGTGGATAATAATTTTGAAAGTGAAGAATATCCCCAGCTTAGCGCCTGTGGATAAGCTGTGAATTTTTCAAAATGAAAAGCGCTTTTGAGAAATCCTCATTTTAAGGGGCGGAATTGCCGATTTTCGGGGCCACGTCGCCGTTCTCCCGGATTTTCGAATCTTCGTAGGGAATGGCCCAACGGCGGTAGAATTCCTGCGCCGCGCAGCTGAACACTCCCATGATTTCATTCAAGGTTGAATAGCGCAGGCCCTTCGCTTCGAGATAGCGGTGGACGAGCCGCGTCATGGCGTAGTTCAGCTCGCCGGCGTCCTGCGGCATGGCTCCATCGTCGAGTTTTTGACGCTGTTCCATCTTGATGTAGGGCATCTTGGCTCCTCCTGGGAATGATTTGCCGTCCGGTTTGGCTTTATCGTAACGTGCCTCCATGTCTTCCATTGATCAAGCCATTGCTTACATCGAGTCGAATTTCGAACGTTTCGTGCAGGAGCTTTCGGATTATGCACGGATCCCTTCGGTCAGCTTCCCGGGCTATCCCCCCGAGACCTTGGTCGCCTCGGCGAAGTGGACCGCCCGACGAATGCAAGACGCCGGCCTGGAAAACGTCGCGCTCCTCGAAGTTCCGGGAGCTCCGCCCTACGTCTACGGCGATTGGCTCCATGCTCCCGGCGCTCCGACCATCTTGCTTTACGCCCATCACGACGTTCAACCGCCGGGCCGGCCCGAGAAATGGCTCTCGCCGGCCTTCGAGCCGCAGCGCCGCGGCGACCGACTCTATGGCCGGGGCGTCGTCGACGACAAGGCCGGCGGCCTCATGCACCTCGCCGCGTTGGAAGCCTATCTCAAGACCGGCGGGAAGCTGCCGGTCAACGTCCGCTTCTTTATTGAAGGCGAAGAGGAAACCGGAAGCGAATATTTGGAGCGGTTTCTCGAGCAATACCGCGAAAAGCTGGCCTGCGACCTGATGGTCTTGACCGACACCGCCAACCTCGACCTCGGCCTGCCTTCGCTCACCTATCGTCTGCGCGGATTGGTCGATGCCGTGATCGAGGTCCGCACCCTTGATCATCCGGTGCACAGCGGGATGTGGGGCGGTCCGGCGCTGGATGCGCTCAGCGCCTTGAATCAAATCTTGGCCCGGCTGCGGACACCCGAAGGCAAAATCGCGATTCCCGATTTTTACGAAGGCGTCCGGCCGGTCACCGGCGTCGAGAAGGAAAGGCTGCAATCGCTGCCCTTCGATGAGAGGCAGTTCCTGGAGCAGGTCGGCGCGGTGCCTTCGCTGCGCCTCGCCGGCGAGAAGGAGTTCAGCGTCTACGAAAGAATTTGGTGCCGGCCGGCCGCCGCCATTCTCGGCATCGACGCGCCGCAAGTCGAGAAGACCAGCAATCAGATCGTCGAGTGGGCCCGGGCCAAGGTTTCGATCCGCATCGTCAGCGACATGGATCCGGGAAAGAGTCGCGACCGCTTGGTGAGCTTTCTGCAGCAAGACCCGCCGGCCGGCGCCGAAGTCAAAGTCACGCCGGGGACGGCCGGAAGGCCCTGGCACGTGAATCCGGTGGGGCCGGCTTACGAGGCCGCCGCCCGGGCTCTGGAGAAAGGCTATGGCCGGCCGGCCGCCTTCATCGGCTGCGGCGGGACCATTCCTTTCGTCGAGCCGCTGACTCAAGCTTTCGGCGGCATTCCGGCCCTCTTGGTCGGCTTGGAAGACCCCTATTGCAATGCCCATGGCGAGAACGAGAGCCTCTACCTGCCGGATTGGAAAAAGGGGATGAAGTCGGCGGTCTACCTTTACGCCGAAAAATTACGCTAAAGGCAGCATTCCTTTAACATTTCTAGGGGCTTCCCCCGTCCTAAGTTTTGGCTCAAGATATTAGTATGGCGGACGTATGGAGGGATTGGGGGGTCCGCGGTTAAGGGAATAATGCCATGAAACGATTAACTTTTTTGCTTTTTCTCGCTTGGGTGGTTGTTCCGACGGGGACGGCCGAAGCGGCCAAGTCCCTCTCCCGGCTGGACAAAGCCATCCAAAATAACAGCGAGGCCGCCGATACCCTAGCCGGGTATCCGGAAAATGTCCGCCAAGCGGCCATGGAGGCGGCCCAGTATCCCGCGACCTTTTCGGAGCTGGAGCGGCGTCAAACCGAAAGCCAACAAAACTTCCAAAAGCTGATCTCCTCCTACCCGCGCGAGACCCAAGAGCAAGTTTACGAGCTGGTGCGCTATCCGAACTTGGTCTCCGACTTGGTTGATGGCGGGCAGAAGTCCAAAGGTCAGATCAAGGATCTGACCAAGAACTATTCCAAAAAAGTCCAAGAGGCGGCTCAGAGCTTGGGACGAAAGGACTATGTCCTGCTTCGGGGCGTGCGCGATCTCTACGGCAGCACCGATCAAGATTTCTCCAACTCGCTGCGCAGCTTGCCGGCCTCAGGCGCTTCGTCTTTCCGCACTCTGATCCAAGAGCCCGAGCTGCTCAAGTCCTTGACCGAAAATCGCGACTTCACCACCGCCTTGGGCGAGGCTTATCGCAGCGACCCGAACGGGACCAAGGTAAGGATCGACGAGCTCAGCCGGACCGTGGCCCAGCAAAAGGAAGAGGCCATCGAAGACTACCGGCAAACCCTGGAGAACGATCCCGAAGCCCGTGAAGAGCTCCAGGAGTCGGCCCGGGCCTTCGCCGGCGAGTACGGCTACGATGCTGACGACGATTATTACTATCCGCCGTCCGACACCCGCACCGCGGTCAGCATCAACATCAATCCCTATCCCTACTGGTTCGGCTATCCCTATTGGTATTCCTGGCCCTTTTGGCGACCTTATCCGCTTTGGTGGTACACCGGCTTCTATGGCTATGGGTCGAGCTTCTACGTCTGGGGCTTCCCGTCCTTCTATTACACGAGCTGGTTCTTCGGCTATCCGGGAAACTTCTATTACTATCCCAACCTCGCCGGTTGCTATTACGGCTACTACAATCGCTGGCGCGGCAACCCCTATTACTACCGCGGCAATCCTTATTACTATCGCAGCGGATTCCATAACGCGGTCGGCAATTGGCAGAACCGCCACGGCAACCAAATCACCGATGCGATGGTGCGCAGCGGTGGCCGCAGTCGGGCCGATAGTTGGCGGCAATTCGGCCAAAGTGAAGTGACGAGGCAGCGGCAAAGCGGCGCTTCTTCCATCACCGGTTCGAGAGCGAACGACACCCAGCAAGTTCGCTCGCGGAGCCGCAATGGCAACCCATCGGCGGTCGGAGCCCGCCCGACAGGAGCCTCCGACGGAAGGTCGGCGGTTCGGAGCCACGATCAGGGCAAGATCTTTTCGACAAGTCGGCAAAGACCCGCCTCGACCGGCAGCGTGAACAGCCAAAGCCGAGTCCGTGACGCGAACCCCAATCGGGGCGGGAGCGATTCGCGCAGCCGTCCAGTCTATCAGCCGCGCAATAGCGCGGTTGCGCCTTCAGCCAGCAGCGGCGCTCCTTCGCCTTCCTATGGTGGCGGCCATAGCCGAGGCCGAGTCATGGATTCGGGTGGCTATTCGGGCGGATCGGGTGGCCGCAACCCGGGAGGCTCTTCCGGCGGCTATTCTCGGTCCTCCGGTGGTTTCGGCGGTGGTGGCGGTGGTTTCAGCAGCGGCGGTGGGTTCCGGGGCGGCGGAGGTGGTGGCGGCTTTGGCGGCGGCGGTGGCGGTGGCTTTGGTGGTGGCGGCGGCCGCGGTCGACGTTAAGCTTAATCCGTTTGCCAAGCTCGACGAAGGTCGTTAGGGTCCTTCCGAAAGGGAAGGACCATGACCGATCTGAAAGGCAAAAAAGCCCTCATCACCGGTGCCTCGCGCGGCATCGGCCGCTCGGTGGCTCTGAAGCTGGCTTCGCAGGGCGCCAACATTCTCATTCATTACCGCAAGAATCTCGAAGAGGCCGCGGCCCTGGAGGCCGAGCTGCAAAAGATCGGCGTCCAGACCTGGAAGTATGCCGCCGACCTCTCGGACTTGGAGCAGGTCCATCGATTCTTGGACCAGGTCCAGGCCGAGCATCGCCGGATCGACATCTTCGTCGCCAACGCCGCGGCCACCGCTTTCAAGCCCTTGGCCGACATCCGGGAGCATCACGTCGCCAAGACGATGAACATCACGGTGACGGCCTTCATTCTGACCATGAACGCCTTGAAGCCGCTGATGCCGGCAGGAAGCAAGGTGGTGACCGTCTCGGGGATCGACACCAAGAAGTACTGCGCCAATCACGGCCTCTTGGCCGCGGCCAAGTCGGCGCTCGAGACCTTGACCCGCTACTACGCCATCGAGAACGCCTCCGAGAAAATCTTCGTCCATGGCGTCAATCCCGGCCTGGTCGACACCGACTCGCTCAAGATTTACTTCGGCGCGGCCTATGAGGAAAACAAGGCCGCGCTCGCCAAGCTCAACCCGATGGGCCGGCTCATGCCCACCGGCGACGTCGCCGAGATCATCGCCTTTCTCTGCTCGCCGGCCGCCAACTGGCTCAACGGCGAGACGCTATACGCCGATGGAGGCACCGGCTTCCTGATGCCGGTGTATTCTTAAGCGGAGGTCGCTTTGCAAGGCTTTTGGGAAGTTTCGATCCCGTATTGGCATTTCCTCTTTCGAGGCGCCTTCGTCTACATGGCGATCCTGATCCTGCTGCGAATCGGCGGCAAACGCCAAATCGGCCAGATGGGCGCCGGTGAGTTCGTGGCGATCCTGCTCATCAGCAACGCGGTCCAAAACTCGATGAACGGCGGCGACAACTCGATCACCGGCGGTTTGATCCTGGCCGCGGTCATCGTGGGCCTGAGCTGGCTGGTGGAGTATCTCAGCTACAAGTCCAAGCGCTTCGAAGGCTTGTTCGAAGGCCATCCCACGATGCTGATCCACAAGGGTAAGATCCTCCGCAAGAATCTGGAGAAGGAGCTGATCAACGTCCATGAGCTCAAGACTCTGCTGCGCAAGCAGGGGATCCACGATTTTTCGGAAATCTACGAAGCGATCTTGGAGAGCGACGGCTCGATCAGCGTGACCAAGTGCTCCGAGTTGAAGGAAGACCGGTTCTCCGAGGATGTCGAAACCACCCAACCCTAGTCATTGCGGCCGCGAACGGGATTAGCCGCCAAAAATTCCAAAATTGCGCTTTTCAGCTTGGCCGGCTGATCCCAGACCGGAGCGTGGCCGCTTTCCTCCAGGACCACCATCTGGGATTGGGGGATGAGCCGGTGGAGCCGCTCGGCCACCGCCAAGGGGATCACCCGGTCCTGACGGCCGTGGATGATCAGGGTCGGTTTTTGAATTTCCGCGACCCGGTCGTCGAGCAGCCGCAGCTTGCTGTTTTCGATCAGGCCCATGAAGACCGCTTCGTACTGGGTCTTGATTCGGGTCGAGGAGCGGATCATCTGGTCGAGGACGAAGCCGGGCAGGGGCGGGGGGCTGTAGAAGAGCAGCTCGAAGAAGCGCCGGGCTTTCTCGCGGTCGGTCAGGGTCAGCCGGGCCAATTCGGGGATTTCGGTGGTGAGGCCGGCGCTTTCGACCAGGACCAAGCGGTCGACTTTTTCGGGATGCTCCAACGCCAGGATCAGGCTGACCCAACCGCCGACCGAAAGCCCCACGAAGTCGGCCCGGCCGACGCCGATGCCGTCCATCAAGCGTAGGACCTGATCGACCTCGGAGTCGACCGAATAAGTCGCCGGGTTGAGCCGCAGAAAATTGCTCGCCAACATGTCGGGCGCGATGACGTGGTAGCGCTCGGCCAGAGCCGGCATCAGCCGCATCCAGGTGAATTGGGCATTGCCGCCGAAGCCGTGGAGCAGGATCACGGCCTTTGCGTCGCGCGGCCCCCCTTCGTAGTAGATGATCGCGCGGCGGCCCTGGCCCAAGACCTTTCGCTCGATGCCTTGGAGGCTGAGCAGCCGATCGACGCTGCGTCGAAAGCGGGGGATCGGGTCCAGCGCCAAGTAGACGAGGAAAGCCAGGACCGGCAAGAGGAGCAGGAAGGGAACCCAGAAGCGTTTACGCTGGTAGAATCTCCGCGCCATCTTCTCTTGGCTCTTTTACCAGTGGGTTTGGGCGTCGTGGGTCTTCTCGAAGGTCCCGATCTCGGCCGCGCGTTGCAGGCTCAGGCCGATCTCGTCGAGGCCCCGGATCAGGTGGTTCTTGATCGCGGCGTCGATGTCGAAGTGGAAGGAGATTTCCTCCGGCAAGTGGAGAGTGATCCGCTGCTCCTCGAGGTTGACCGTCGCTTCCAGTCCCTCGTAGCGCTCGACCATTTGGAAGATCTCCTCGACCTCCGATTCCTTCAATTCCACGTTGAGCAGGCCGTTCTTCACGCTGTTGTTGTGGAAGATGTCGGCGAAGGCCGGGATGTCGCCCCGGCGCGGCGCGATCACCGCCTTGATGCCGTATTGGGTGAGGGCCCAGACCGCGTGCTCGCGGGAGGAGCCGCAACCGAAGTTGTTGCGGGCCACCAGGATCGAAGCCCCCTTGAATTTGGGCTGGTTCAGCTCGAAATCGGGGTTGGGCTTGCCGTCCGGCAGGTAGCGCCAATCGAAGAAGAGGCTTTCGCCGTAGCCGGTCCTCTTGATCGACTTGAGGAACTGCTTGGCGATGATCTGATCGGTGTCGACGTTGGCCCGGTCGAGGGTGGCGATTTTGCCGCGATGGCTTTTGAAAGGTTCCATTATTTCCAACTCCGGATGTCCACAAAATGCCCAGCGATGGCCGCGGCGGCGGCCATCTCGGGACTGACCAAGTGAGTGCGGCCGCCCTTGCCCTGGCGGCCTTCAAAGTTGCGGTTGCTGGTCGAAGCGCAGCGTTCTTGGGGCTTGAGCTGATCGGGGTTCATCGCCAGGCACATGCTGCAGCCCGATTCGCGCCATTCGGCGCCGGCGGCGGTGAAGACCTTGTCCAAGCCCTCGGCCTCGGCTTGCTTCTTCACCTGCTGGGAGCCGGGGACGACCATGGCCTTGACCCGGCCCGAGACCCGGCGGCCGTCGAAGACCTTGGCCGCGGCCCGCAGGTCCTCGATCCGCGAGTTGGTGCAGGAGCCGATGAAAACCACGTCGACATCGACGTCGCTGATCTTCTGGCCGGCCTTGAGTCCCATATAGGCGAGAGCGTGCTCGGCGTCCTTGCGCGAGAGGCCCGGCACCTTGTCGGGATCGGGCACCGCGCCGTCGGCGTCGATCACCATGCCGGGGCTGGTTCCCCAGGTCACTTGAGGAGCGATCTTGGCGGCGTCGATGCTCAGAGTCCGGTCGTATTTGGCGCCGGGGTCGCTGGCCAGGCTCTTCCAGTAGGCGATGGCCTTGTCCAAATCCCGGCCCTGGGGCGCGAAGGGGCGCTGAACCTTGCGGAAATACTCGAAGGTCGTCTCGTCGGGCGCGATCAACCCGGCCTTGGCTCCGGCTTCGATCGACATGTTGCAGACCGTCATCCGGCCTTCCATCGAGAGGCTGCGAATCGCCTCGCCGGTGTACTCGAGGACGTGGCCGGTGCCGCCGGCGGTGCCGATCAAGCCGATGAGCTTCAGGACCATGTCCTTGGCGGTGACGCCACGGCCGAGCTTGCCTTGAAAGTCCACTTGATAGGTTTTGGCCCGCTTTTGCCGGAGGGTTTGGGTCGCCAGGACGTGCTCGACCTCGGAGGTGCCGATGCCGAAGGCCAAGGCTCCGAAGGCGCCGTGGGTCGAGGTGTGGCTGTCGCCGCAGACGATGGTGGTGCCGGGCAGGGTGATGCCGAGCTCGGGTCCGATCACGTGGACGATGCCCTGCTGCTCGCTGTTCAAGTCGTAGAGCCGGACGCCGAAATCCTTGCAGTTCTGGGTGAGGGCTTCGATCTGGGCTCGGGCGATCTCGTCCTTGATGTTGTAGCGGTCGATTGTCGGGACATTGTGGTCCATGGTCGCGAAGGTCAGGTCGGGCCGGCGGACCTGGCGGCCGGTGAGGCGGAGCCCTTCGAAAGCCTGGGGGCTGGTCACTTCGTGGACCAGGTGGCGGTCGATGTAGAGCAGGGCGGTGCCGTCCTCCAGGGTGCTAACTAGATGTTTTTCCCAGATTTTGTCGAAGAGCGTCTGTGCGGTGGACATGGCTTGGAACTACGATAGCCGGCCCGGAGGCGTCAAGGTCTTCCCATTTTCCGCCTTGAGCCCGGCGGCGGCCTTTGCTAGGAGCGGTTCTCCCTATGGTTCTCTGCCATCATTGCGGAAAGTCTAGCGAATCCGGCGATCGTATCGGGCGGGAAGAGACCTGTCCGCATTGCGGCTGGGACCTCCACGTCTGCTTTAACTGCCAGCACTACGATCGGTCGGCTTATAACGAATGCCGGGAGAGTCAGGCCGAGCGGGTTTTGGAAAAGGATAAGGGAAATTTTTGCGACTTTTTCATCCCCAGCGACCACGCGATGCGGGCGGCGGGGAACGCCAAGGCCGATGACGCCAAGGCGAAGTTGGATGCGCTGTTTAAGAAGAAATAGTTTACCCCCCTCCTTTGTAGGGAGGGGGTAGGGGGAGGTAGAGCGTTTGCAAAAACGCCAACGATGGCGGTGGATGCCAACGTTCTACCCCTCCCTGGCCCTCCCCTTACAAAGGGGAGGGTAAGAAAGAAAAGATGACAAAGATCTTAGTTCTCGCCGGCGACGGCATCGGGCCCGAGGTGATGGCCGAAACGGTCAAGATCCTGGACTTCGTCAACCAGCAGGAAAAGTTGGGCCTCGAGTTCGAAAACGACTTGGTCGGCGGCTGCGCCTACGACGCCCACGGCAAGCCGCTCAGCGAGGCGACCTTGAATTTGGCCAAGGCTGCCGACGCCGTCCTCTTGGGCGCGGTCGGCGGGCCCAAGTGGGAGGAGCTCGACTACTCGGTGCGGCCGGAGCGGGCGCTTTTGGCCCTGCGCAGCGAGCTCGGTCTTTTCGCCAACCTCCGCCCGGCCAAGGTTTACCCGGCATTGGTCGACGCTTCTTCACTGAAGCGCGAGGTGATCGAAGGCATCGACATCATGGTGCTGCGCGAGCTGACCGGCGACATTTATTTCGGCAAGCCCAAGGGGGTGGAGAAGCTGGCCGACGGCCAGGAGCGCGGCGTCAACACGATGGTTTACACCACCCACGAGATCGAGCGCATCGCCAAGCTGGCCTTCGAGGTCGCCCGCGGCCGCCGCAAGCAAGTGACCAGCATCGACAAGGCCAACGTCCTCGAGACGACCGAGCTCTGGCGCAAGGTCGTCACCCAGCTCGGCAAGTCCTATCCCGACGTCGAGCTCAAGCACATGTACGTCGACAACTGCGCGATGCAGCTGGTGCGCTACCCCAAGCAGTTCGACGTGATCGTCACCGGCAATCTTTTCGGCGACATCCTGAGCGACGAGGCCGCAATGCTGACCGGCTCGATCGGGATGCTGCCCTCGGCCAGCCTGGCCTCCTCGAAGAAGGGCATGTACGAGCCGATCCACGGCAGCGCTCCCGACATCGCCGGCAAGGGCGTGGCCAACCCCATCGCCACCATCCTCTCGGCGGCGATGATGCTCGACTTGACCTTCGGCAAGAAGGAAAGCGCGCAAAAGATTGAAAAATCGGTCGAGAAAGTACTAGAGGCCGGTCTCCGCACCGCCGACATCGCCAAGCCCGGCGAGGCCAAGGCCTCGACCCAAGCCGCCGGCCAGGCTATTTTGGCCGAGCTGAAAAACAGTTATTAGTTGTAGGGGCGGCCCTTGCGGCCGCCCGGAGAAGGACCATGAAAAAGGAAAAATACAACGTCGCCGTCGTCGGCGCCACCGGAGCGGTGGGCAACGCCATGCTCGAAGTCCTCGAGGAGAGGAATTTCCCGATCGATCAGCTGCGCCTCCTGGCCAGCGAGCGGAGCCTCGGCACCAAGCTCGAGTTCAAGGGCAAGGAAGTCCCGGTCGAGGTCCTCGACGCCAACTCCTTCAAGGATGTCGACATCGCGCTCTTTTCGGCCGGTGGCACGATCAGCGAACGCTTCGCTCCGATCGCGGCCCAAGCCGGCGCGGTGGTGGTCGACAACACTTCGGCCTTCCGGATGCATCCCGAAGTGCCGCTGGTGGTCCCCGAGGTCAACCCCGAGGCCATCGCTCAGCACAAGAAGCTCGGTATCATCGCCAACCCCAATTGCTCGACCATCCAGATGGTGGTGGCCTTGAAGCCGATCCACGACCAAGCCAAAATCCGGCGGATCGTCGTCTCGACCTACCAGGCCACCAGCGGAGCCGGAAAGCGGGCGATGGACGAGCTGGCCGAGCAGACCAAGGCCCTGTTCACCGGTCAGGAGATGCAGGTAAAGAAGTTTCCCCACCGGATCGCCTTCAACTGCCTGCCCCACATCGACGTCTTCCTCGACAACGGCTACACCAAGGAAGAGATGAAGATGGTCAACGAGACCAAGAAGATCATGAACGACGACTCGATCCAGGTCACCGCGACCTGCGTCCGGGTCCCGGTCTTCGCCGGCCACAGCGAGAGCGTCAACGTCGAGACCGAGAAGAAGCTCAGCGCCCGCGAGGCCCGAGCCTTGCTCGAGAAGTCGCCGGGCATCGTGGTCAAGGACGACGTCGCCCACAATCAGTATCCGCTGGCCATCGACTGCGTCGACCGCAACGAGGTCTTCGTCGGCCGAATCCGCGACGACGAGTCGGTTTCCAACGGCCTCAACATGTGGATCGTCGCCGACAACATCCGCAAGGGCGCCGCGACCAACGCGGTGCAGATCGCGGAGATCCTGATCAAGGACTATCTGTAAAAGCTCTTAACCCCCCTTTGAAAAAGGGGGGTAGGGGGGATTTAGAAGGGGCTGCATTTGAATTGCGGCTCTTGTGGTTGCCGCGGCTTTAAATCCCCCCTGGCCCCCCTTTTTCAAAGGGGGGATTAGATTAAATCGCGCAAGTTTTTCCGGCTGCCTCGCTGGGCAGCGAGCACCAGGAGCAGGATGCCCCAGCCGGCCGAGGCCGCCGCCAACTTCCATTCTTTCAAGTAAACCGTGATCCCGAGGTTGAACAAGTAGACCCCGAGGAAGAGCCCCACGCCCAGCAGGACGCTGGCGGCCTTCTTGGGAACGCCTTCCAGGTCGTCGACCAGCAGGAAAGACCCCTGAATCGCGAGGCCCACCAAGAACCAGCCGGCGAAGTTCGTCCAGGGAACCCCGAAATACCAGCCGCCGTGCGGGTAGTAGTAGATATCGCCTAAAAACCAGCGTTCGCCCATGTTGGCGACCGGATCGATCACGATGTCGAGGAGCATGGTGAGGAAGGCGCCGAGCAGGACCGTTTTCCACGAGCGATGGAGGTCGGGTAGGGGCGTGTAGCGGTTCCAGCGGCTGCGCAGGGCCAAAGCCGTCATCCAGCCGGCGAAATTCAGGAAAACGTAGGAGACCGAGTCCCAGACCGGGACGCCGTAGAGGAAAATCTCTCCCTTCATGTTTTCATAACGGTAGGAATAGTCGCCGTAGGGAAATCCATTACGAATCGAGGAAGCCTCTGAGGCCCAGGCGATGAGATATCCCAAAACCAGGAACTTCAAAGTTCGCTTCCAACCCCAGTGATAGGAAGCCATGGCGAGGTAAGAGATCAGGAAGAGCGCAACGTACCAACGCTCGGTAATCGTGTGAAAAATCGAGGCGAACATCGCGTTCCCTTAATGCGTCAAATCTCACCGGTAAATAAAATTTACCGACAAAACTCTGTACATAACTATTGACTTATCGAATGGGCGGCATAACATCGCGGCCATAGACTAAGTATGGGTTAAGGGGAATGGTCCTGGGGGGCACGGCCTTCCTCACATCTTCAATTCCGACTCTTCCTTTGAAGGAGGCTGTATGCGCTTTCCTCGATGGGGCCGTGTTGCCTTTGCCCTCACTCTGTTCAGTTTCATTTCGCTGGGCGCTTCGCCGGCCGAGGCCGGAGGAACCAAGCTTCCCTCCGCTTGGACCGCCAATTGCCACTCCGTCACCTTGGTCGATGAAACCGTCGGTTCCAACGGAATCGTCACCTCGGCCCTCGATTCCAAGGTCGAATACAGTGCCGATGGCATCCGATGCAAGGATCTGAGTCACTGGATCGTCGAGCTCGATCCCGCCAGCCTTGACTTGGCGGCTACCCAGGCTCTCAATCCCAACTTGGCTTTGGAAAAGACCCGTACCGGGCTCAAGATCGACACCGAGCAGAGCGCCGGAAGCCTCAAGACGGTTTTTGTCGTCAGCTCGGAAATCATCGCCGAAGGCGCGATGTACTTTTCCAAGGCCGGTCCCTTCGCCACCGCCGGCCACCTAAGCCTCGGTGAATTCGGCTCCGATGTGACGGTTGACCTCAAGGTCGTGCCCAACGAGCCCAAGGTCGGGGAGTTGACGAGCTTCGAGCTTAGCCTGAGCAACTTGGGGCCCGAAGCCACGGTCGATACCAAGGTTCAATTGAGCTTGCCCGATCATTTCGTCCTCTTGAACGTCGTCCTGCCAAGCTCAGGAGTCACGGCCACAACTATCGACCAGGGAATCGAGTTCAAATATGGCAGCGTCGAAGCCGCCGCCGTGATCACGGTGAAGGTGGAGGGTTACCTCAGCTCCACCGGCGGCAACGACGTCGTCGCGGCCACCGCCATCGAGTTGAGCGATCGCCACGTCGTCAACAACGAAGCCGAGCTCACTTTCGTGACCCAGGTCGCCCAAGCCGCCAACGTCGATCTGTCGCAGCAGCCTCAGGAAGTTTACGTCGCCGACAAAGTCAAGGCCACCTACACCGTCAGCAACGAAAGTTATGTCGCCGTCACCAACGTCCAAATGGAGTTCAAGCTCTCCTCGTCCGACGGCGGCGCGGCTCAATACACCGCGGTGACGGTTTCCAAGGGAACCTATGAGATCCGCGACAACACCGTTTACGTCGCGGTCACCGAGCTGAAAGCCGGCGAGACCATGACCGTCGAAACCGAGACCGAGTACACCGCGGCCGGCACCATCCAAACCACCGCCACCGTGAGGTCGGACAACACGGTCGAGGCGGTGTCCACCGTCCACACGACGGCCACCGTTCGGCCCGAGGCTCCCAAGGTCACCGCGACTTACAGCAGCGCCGAGTTCCCGGCGGCCACCGTCCAGACCGTCTATTACACGGTCGACACCATCCAGTCGGCCACCGCCACCGTTCAAACCAAGGTCTACGCGACCGTTGGGCCCAACACCGTCGAAGTCGAAGCCGGCACCGTCAAGCAGGATGACCGGGACATCACCCGCGATTGCATTGTCACCAAGCGGGCCGACGGCGGCTTCGATCTCAAATGCGACAAGATCGTCTTTCAGGCCGGCACGAACCAAGTTTCCATCGAGCTCACGCCCCAGTTGAAAGGCGATCGCCTGCGGGAGGACCTCCAGATCGATTCCGACTTCATCGTCGACACCGGAACCGTCAGCGTGAAATCGACGATCGGCGTGATCGCCAAGCTGGTCCCCGGCGGTTTCGAGCTGGTGCCTTTCGAGGGCAATCCAACCCAGGTGGCCCAGGCCGAGCCGGCCGAAGCCGAATTCGAGGGAAACAATTACACCGCCGGGAATCAATCGGCGACCACCACCGTCTATGTGCCGAAGCAGGAAGTCGAGGTTTCGCTGGTCCAAGTTGCCTACGGTGAAACGGTGGTCCGATGCGGAAATCCGCCTTGCGATCGACTCGTGATTCCGGACGTCGAGTACACGGCGGCGGTCGCGACGCCGGTCAAGGTGATTTTCGAGGCCGGCCATCAATCGGCCACCGCCGAAGCCGCGGCCATTGAAGTCGAAGCCGTCGATTCCAGCGGGCGCGTCGTTGGAAGCAGCGTCTACACTTTCGAGGTGTTGCCCAAATTGGCCGAGCAATGTCCGGAGAAGGAGCCCGGAGTGCCGATCTGCGAAGCCGACCCCGGGCTATGCTGTCAGCTGAGGGAGTGCATCGACTCGCCGGCCTGCCGTTAAAAGAGGCGGGGCTGAAGCCCCTTGCTACGACTCTTGTAGCGAGGGGCTTCAGCCCCGTTCTCCTCAAATCCCGTATATCGTCTTTAAATCGATGAGGTGGCGGCGCAGAGCCTCCCAGACGTTGCTCTGGGGCATGCCCAGCTCCTCCCGGGCCAGGGTCGAGTCGAAGAAGAGCGGCTGGCGCAGCCGCTGGATCAAGGGCGTGGGCAAGCCTCCGCGCCGGCGAAGGATTCCCCGGACCAGGGCATTGCCGAGCTTGGCGAAGCCGAAGGGCAGGGCGGTGGTCGGAGCGGCCACCTCGCTGATCGCCTCGAGGTTGCGCAACAATTCCAGCATGTAGACGTTTTGGTTCCCCAAGATGTAGCGGCCGCCGACTTGGCCCCGCTTGGCGGCAAGGAGATGGCCCTTGGCGACGTCGACCACGTCGACCAAGTTGAGGCCGGTGTCGAGATAGAAATGAGTCCGGCCCTCGAGGTAGCGCCGCAGGTAGTTGCCGAAAAGAGTGGGTTCGCGGTCGCGGGTGCCGAGGCAGACCGTGGGATGGACGATGACCAGCGGCAGGCCTTGCTGCTTGAAGCGGATGGCCTCGCGTTCGGCTTGGTAGCGGCTGCGCTCGAAATCGGTTTTTAGCTCTTCCAAGGTGACGCCGTCGGTTTCGCGAATCGTGTCCTGTCCCGGCGCCGCCTTCAGGGTCTCCATGCCCGAGGTGTGGACGACCTTTTCCACTCCATGGTGCAGCGAAGCTTCCATGATGTTTTTGGTGCCCTCGACGTTGATCGCTTGGAGCAGGCCCTTGTCGCTCGAGTCGAAGGAGCAGAGGTATTCGGCGTGAAAGACCATCTGGCAATCTTTCACCGCCTGGAACACGGCGTTACGGTCGTTGAGGTTCAAGCCGATGGCCTCGGTTTCGAGGCCGTCGATCATGAATTCGCTGTCGGCTTGCTCCGGAACCTCACCGGGACGGTAGGCCGCGCGCAGCGGGATCCCCTGCTTGGCGAGCTCTTCGACGATGTGCGAGCCGATGAGTCCGCCGGCTCCGGTGACGAGGATTTTCATGGAGGATCAGGCGCTCGTTTCGGATTTGATCATTTGAATGAAGTGATCGACCAGCTCGGTGTCCCACTGGCCGCCGCCCTTTTCGCGCTCGAAGATCTTGAGGGCTTCGACCGGCGGGATGCCCTTGCGATAGGGCCGGTTGCTGGTCATGGCGTCGTAGGCATCGGCGATCGAGACGATGCGGGGGCCCAAGGTCAGGTCCTGGCCGCTCACGCCGTCGGGATAGCCCAAGCCGTCGACCCGCTCGTGGTGGTGACGGATGATCGGCAGCACCGGCGCCAAGCTCTTCAGGGTCTTGCAGATCTCGCAGCCCCGCGCCGGATGGGAGCGGATATGGGCCAGCTCCTCCTGGGAGAGCTTTTCCGGCTTGTTGAGAACCATCTCGCGAACTCCGATTTTGCCGACGTCGTGGAGCAGGGCGCCCCGCCGGATCAGCTCCTGGTCGATCTCGCTCAATCCGACCCGCCGGGCCAGCATCGTGGCGTAGCGGGCCACCCGCTCGGAATGTCCCCGAGTGTAGACGTCCTTGGCCTCGAGCATCTCGGCCAAGGTGAAAATGATGCTCTCGCTGCTGTCGACGTCGTCGTAGAGCTCCTTCAACTTGAGCAGCGATTTGACCCGGGTCACCAGCTCGACCTTGTTGAAAGGCTTCATCAGGAAGTCGTCGGCCCCCATCTCGATGGCCTTGAGCTTGTCTTCCAGCTCCTTGAGGGCGGTGATCACGATGACCGGGATGAGCTGGGTCTTCTTGTCGCTCTTGATCCGCTGGCAGACCTCATAGCCCGAGAGCTTGGGCATCATGAGGTCGAGCAGGATCAGGTCGGGCGGATCCTCCTCGACCTTGCGCAGGGCCGCCTCGCCGTCGGAGGCGGTGATCAATTGATAAGGATAGGCCCGAAGCTGGGCCAGCAGGAGCTCGACGTTGGTCGGGTTATCGTCGACGATCAGGACCTTGGGCTTTTTCGGCGGAGCGACGCGGAAAGGGCTGTCCAAAGACATGGTTCAAATCCTAACCAAGTCTTGAAAGCGGGTCTAGGGAAAGCTGGCCGAGCCCGCCCATATTGGTCTTGCGGCGCGTCAAACGACCGTCTATAAAGCCGGCTCGCATGGTCTCCTTGCTCAAGAAAGCCCTGTCCCTGGCCGGCGTCCTCGTGGTCATCGCCTTGGTGCTCAACCTCAACATCGGCGGCCGTCCCGCGCGGGAGCGAGCCTATGAGCTTTGGCAAAGCGAACCGGTACAAAAAGTGTACCGCGAGGTTTCAGCCCGAATCACGGCCGTGATCCGCAAGGACATTTCGGTCGAGGACGTTTTCAAGCCGGAGCTTCCCTCCAAGCAGGCCCCCCAAAAGGCCGAGGCCAGCCCCGGCGGAGCCAAGCCCGAAGACACCCGCACCATTCAGCTCGAAAAGTTGGACGAAGCCGACAAAAAGGCCCTCGAAAAGATATTGGAAAAGTCCTCTAATTAAAGTAGCTTAGGATGATTTCTTGAAGTCCGCGTTTCAATATCTGGGTGCCCTGATCGTCGTGGTGGTCGGCATTCTCTCGGTCAGTTACCTGCAGCATCGCTTCGATCAGAGCGACCTGCGCCACGCGGTGAACGCGGTCCGCTTGACCAAGCCCGATGGGTCTCAGGCCCTGACGCTGGAAGAAAAGGTAGCTCAGCATTTTCAGGTGGCTCCGGACCGGCTTTTTTGGGAGCCTCGGCTGGAATCCAAGATCCAGGGCACGGTCCTGGTGAAGGCGGTTCCGCCTCAGGGCGGAGGCAACTTCGTTTGGGAAGTCGACTTGGTCCGCATGAGCGTGGTCCCGGTCACTCCCGAGGCCAAGAGCTTGTTTCATTCTCAACCTTGAAAGGGAAATCATGAGCGAAGCGAAGAAGTGCAAAAGCAAGGATTGTCAACGGCCCTACCGCGCCAAGGGCTACTGCAATGTCCATTACAAGCAGTGGCGTCAGGGCGGGCTGGGCAAGCCGCGCTATAAGACCTGCAGCAACGAGAGCTGCAAGAAACCCATGGGCAAGCGCGGGCTCTGCGACGCTCATTATGAAGCTTGGCTGAAGTCACGGAAAGGCGCGGCGGCCGAAGCGGCGCCGGCGGCCGGCTAAATCATCGCGACAGGAGGGGTCCTATGTCGAGGGTGCTGATACTGTTCGTCTTGGGCGCGACGCTTGGCCCCTTGGGCGATTGGTTCCACGTCATTTCCGAAACCACCGCCTATCCGTCCGGAGTTTACGCCTTTTACTTCGGCAAGCAGCCGTACTGGGTGCCTTTGCTCTTCGGAGCGGCGGGGCTGGCGATCGGCTTGAGCCACCCCCAAATGGACCGGTGGCTCGGCGCTCCACTCGGCCGCCGCGGCTCGCGCGGGATCGCCGGCGTCATTTTCGGGATCGCCGCCTTCCTCGGCATCTACGCGATGTCGGCCTTCGCGCCGCTGGAAACCGGCTCCTCGCTCGACATCACGATTGCGGCCGCGGCCATGCTGCTCTGGTGGGCCGCCGATCGGACCTGGCAGGGCCTCCTGCTGGCCGCCCTGACCGCCGCCGTTGGCTGCGCCGTCGAGATCTACCTGGTGCAACAGCGAGCCTACGTCTATCTGAGCCCGAAAGACAATTTTTACGGCGTCGCCTCCTGGCTCCCTTGGCTTTATGTCGCGGCCTCGGTAGCTGTCGGAAATCTCGGCCGTTTTCTCCAAAACCCGGGCTCGGCGCCCGAACCTCTCCCTTCGACGGCGATCTCTTGAGCCCTCGGGCCCGCGGCTCTACAATAAAAGGGTGAAAGGCCCCCTGCGGTTTTTGCTTTGGGCGCTCCTCCTGCTGGCTCCGGCCTGCGGCTCCGACTTAGTGTGGTTTGTCTCATGGAATACCGGGGACATCGAGGAGGGCGGCCTCGTCGTCGTGATCGGAACTCCCCATAGCCAGCCTCTCAAAAGCGTCGAGTTGATCGAAGGCGAAATTCCCGCCGGGATGCACGTCGAATCCGACGGCACGGTCCAGGGAGTTCCCGAAGAAGCCGGACATTTCGATTTCACCCTGCGCCTCACCGAAACCAGCGGCCGGGTTTTGCAAAAATCCTATTCGGTCGAAGTGGACTCCGAATCCGTCCAGCGCTAAAAACCAGTCATGACCGACCTGCCTTTCCTCGATCAAGTGGTCCTCGTCACCGGCGCCGGCGGCGGCTTGGGCCGGTCTCACGCCTTGCTCCTGGCCTCGCTCGGGGCTCGAGTCTTGGTCAACGACCCGGGCTTGGCGGTCGACGGCAGCGGTGGGGCCGCCCGGCCGGCCGAAGAGACGGTGGAGTTGATCCGGGCCCAAGGCGGCGAAGCCCTTGCCGACTTTCATGGGGTCGAGACCGAGGCCGGTGCCGATGCCATGGTGGAGACCGCCCGGCGAGAGCTCGGCGGCCTCCACGCCGTGGTCAATAACGCCGGAATTCTTCGCGACGTGACCTTCCGCAAGCAAAGCGTCGCCGATTGGGCGCAGGTCTTGGCGGTTCATCTGGACGGCTCCCGCCACGTCACCAAGGCTGCTTGGGAGACTTTCTGTTCCCAGGGCTATGGCCGGGTGGTTTTCACCACCAGCGCCTCGGCGCTCTACGGCAATTTCGGTCAGAGCAATTACGCCGCGGCCAAGCTCGGCTTGGTCGGCCTGATGAACGCGCTGAAGGAGGAGGGCGCTAAGTTCGGGATCAAGCTCAATGCCATCGCGCCGATGGCCCGTAGCCGGATGACCGAGGGAATCCTGCCGCCTGAAATTCTGGAGCGACTCGATCCGCGGGAGGTGTCGCCGGTCGTCGCTTATTTTGCCAGCCGGGCCTGCGCGGTGAGCGGGCAATGCTGGGCAGTGGGCGCCGGCCGAGTGGCCCGGGCGGCCATCGTCGAGAGCCAGGGCTGGAAGGCGCCGGCGGGCGGCTGGAGCATCGACGAAATCGCCGCCAATTTGGAGCGGATCACCGACCTGGAGTCGGCCCTTCCCCTGGCCAATTTGATGGAAGCCTCGGCCAAGCTCTTTTCGTAAAAAAAAGCCCCGGCGATCTCTCGCCGGGGCTTTTGGTTTAGCGGAAGGAATCACCTTCGGAGACGGGCCCGGAGCGCCCATAGGGCCAAGCCGAGCCAGCCGAAGCCGGCCCCGGGCAGGGCCGCGCGCGTCGCGGTTAGGCCGCATCCCGAGCCGCTGAGCGCGAAGGGATTGGAGCCACCGCCGCCTTCGCCGCCGACTTGAGGGCCGTCGGGAGTGGTTTCGACGAAGCTGTCGTCCTCGCCGTCGCCGTTGGAGTCATAGGCGCAGACCAGCTCCTCGTCGCCGTCGCCGTCGATATCCAAGGGCCGCTCCGAGATCTCGTCAAGCACGCCGTCGCTCGGATTCCAGTAGAGCTCGGGGCAGCGGTCGGCGCAGCCGTCGCCGTTGGTGTCGATGAAGAAGTCGGCGCACTGGTCGTCGTTCCCGTCGATCCGGAGACAATCGTCGGAGGAGCCGTCGGGATCGAAGAAGAGGTCGCCGAAGCATTGGTCGCCGTTCTGGTCGTGAGCCTGCTCCTTGCCGCCGTCCTCGTCGATGTCCTGATCGATGACGCTGTCGCAGGCGTCGCCGATGCCGTCGCCGTCGCGGTCGGCTTGGTCGGGATTGGGCACCGTGACGCAGTTGTCCTCGCCGTTGGGCTCGCCGTCGCCGTCGTCGTCATCGTCGGGATCGGTGCAGGCCGGATTGGCGGCGCAGTCCGAATCCGCGCAATCCACCGGCCCGTCCCGATCATCGTCGATCTCATTGTTGCAGCTGGTCTCGGAGTCGGGACAGGCCGGCGTGTCCGCGCAATCGGTGTCGGCGCAGTCGGCCTGGCCATCGCCGTCGTCGTCCTGGCCGTTCACGCAGTTGGTTTCGATGCAAGCCGGGTTGGCGGCGCAGTCGGCGTCGTCGCAATCGACGTCGTCGTCGCCGTCATCGTCAAGGTCATTGGTGCAGTTGGTTTCGGGCAGGCAATTCGGGCTTCCGGTGCAATCGGTGTCGTCGCAGTCGATCTCGGTGTCTTCGTCATCGTCCAGGCCGTTGGTGCAGTTGGACTCGATGCAGGCCGGATTGGAGGCGCAATCGCTGTCCTGGCAATCCTGGTCGCCGTCATCGTCGTCGTCGATGTCGTTGGTGCAATTGGTTTCGGGCTGGCAGAAGGGACTGGCGGCGCAGTCGGCGTCGGCGCAGTCGGCTTGATCGTCGCCGTCGTCATCGACGTCGTTGTTGCAATCGGTTTCGACGAGAAGCTCGATGGTCGGTGAATCGGCGATTGCGGTCAAGGTTCCCGAGGAATCAACCTTCTGTTGGGTCGTGAAGGTGTAGGTGCCGGGAGCGGCCGGAGTGGTGACGTTGACGTAGTCGAAGGTCACGGTGCCGCCTTGATCCAGGAACAAGAGGTTCTGAGTGACGGTGTTGCCCGAGAAGATCGGGTCGGCCGGGCCGGCCATGACGTGGTCGAACTCGATGTCGCCGGTCACGTTGACCCCGATCAAGTCGTCGAAGACGAAGCCATAGCTGCGAACGGCGTTGCGAGTCGAGGCGGCCGCCGAGGTCAAATCGACCAAAACCTGGGTCCAATCGCCGTTTTGCAGCAGCGAGACGTTCAGGATGAAAGAGCTTAAGGGATAGGTGGCCGGGCTGCCGCCGAGATTCGTCGATTCCGAGATTTCAAGCGAACCTCCGCTGATCACGTTGGCGAGAGCCAACCCGTCGGCCCGGGTATAGAAGCTCAAGTGGGTGTAACCGGACCAGTCTTGGGCCGAGCCGAAGTTGAAGTAAATCCGGGCCGAGCCGAGGGCCGCGATGTTGGCCAAGCCGAAGTCGGCGTGGAGGTTGCCGCTGCCGGCATAGGGGTCGCTCGAGGCGGTCGAAAGATCCAGGTCGCAGACCACGCCCAAGAGCCCGCAAAGCGGGGCCAGGACGCCGACGAAATCGTCTTGCCATCCGGTCGGCGGATCCGCGTCCAAGGTATCTATGACTTCGCCGGTCATTCCGTCGACCACGGTGACGGTGGTGTTGCCGGGATTGGGGTCGGGCCAAGGATCGGGAGCGGTCCAAAGGACGGCCCCGTCGCCCATGTCTTCTTCGGCCGTATAGACGAAGGAGAAATCGTTGCCGGCCGTTCCGGCGGCCGCGGTGTCGGGGGTGACCACGGCGCTGCCGCTGCCGTCGGCCGAGAAGGCGGTGGGAGAGTATGAAAAGGCCGCAAAGCTGCAGCCCAGGGTCAAGAGGCACACGAAAGCACGACGTATGCGCGGACAAGCACGATACATGAAAGCGCTCCTTTCAGCTCTTACCCGGATGTATTTTCGGTGAATGAAGGAAAAGAATTTATTTCAGGTCAGATGTGCACGGGCGCCGGCCCTCCTCTCTCCTAAGGAGCCTGCTAACCCTGCGAGAACCATATTGGACTCAATGCCTCATTCTGGCAATTCCTTTTTCTCCGGCGGGCCGGAAATTTTGAACTCGAGCGGCGCCGAGGTGTGGAGATGGATGTCGCGCTGGGGATAGGCGATGGTGATGTCGGCTTCCCGGAAGAGGTTGTCGATCATGAAGCGGAGGTCGCTGTCGATCTCGCGCCGCTCGCTGAGCGAGCGCATCCTCACCCAATAAAGGAGGTCGAAAATCAGGGCGTCGGCGCCGAAGTCGCTGAAGTTGGCGACCGGAGCCGGCGATTTCAGCACCTTGCCGTGGCTGTCGGCGGCTTTCTTGAGGAGCTCGGCGACCTTGCGGGTCGAGGAGCCGTAGGCCACCCCCAGCCGGATCGCGTTGCGGACCAAGTCGTCGGAGAGGGTCCAATTCACCACCGGCTTCTCAAGAAAGGAGCTGTTGGGGATGATGAGCTGGGTGTTGTCGGGAGTGCGGATCTGAGTGCTGCGGCCGCCGATATGCTCGACCGTGCCGGTGGTCGATTCCATTTGGATGATGTCGCCGACCTTGATCGGCCGCTCGATCAAGAGGATGAGGCCGCTGATGAAGTTGTTCATCAGGTTTTGGCTGCCGAAGCCGATGCCGATGGCGACGGCGCCGCCGAGCACCGCGAAAATGGTCAGGGGCACCCGAACCACGTTCAGGGCCACGATAAAGAAGAAGAGGAAGAGCAGATAAAAGCAGAGAGTTCGGAGAGCCGCGGCCACGCCCGAGGCGATGCCGAAGCGAGGCAGCACCTTTTCAGCCAGCATCCGGCTGATTCGCCGGGCCAACAGGGTCCCGAAGAGAACCAAAATCAAGGCGACGATGATTTTCCCGACCGTGATCGGGGAGTCGTCGACCGAGCTGACCTCGAAATTCCAAAAGCGGAGAAAGTCGTCCCAAAGCCCGGCCAGGCGCTCGCCCCAGCTGACATGGGCGACTTTCTTCTCCTGCTCGTAGAGGAATTTTTCCTCGAAGCTTTTGGAGACGAACAGGGCGGCTTGATAAGTTTGGAGCTCTTCCAGGCTGCGGCCGAGAAAGTCCTGCTGCCGCTTCAGCCAATCCCGGGTGGCCGGGTCGGCGGAGGCATCGGAGGAGAGCTTGTCCTGAACCTCGACCAGCGAGTTCCTCGTCGAATTCAAGCGAAGGCTGAGGAGGTCCTCCTCGCGGCTGAGCTGTTCCAGCGATTGGCGGGTGAGCGTCTCCCAGGTTTCGATTTCGGAGCGGCTGGCCTTGTTCGAGAGAAGCTTGAAACGCAGCTTCCACATGTTTTCCCGCTCTTTGAGCTGCTTGATCCGGTTGGCGGCGAAATCGACCTGTTGCTCGAGCAGGTTTTGCTCGAGCCGGCGGGCTTCGACTTCCTCGGTCAAGGCCGGCGGCGGCTGAGGCGTGCCGTCCAGCCGCTTGCGGGCTTTGACGTACTCGCTGCCGGCTTCGACCAGGGCTTTCTGGTTTCGGGCGATGCCCTCCATCAGCTTGCCTTTTTCATCCCGAATCGCGTTCAGCTCGATGTCCAAGGCGCTTTGATCGAAGGCCACCCGCTTTTCGAGATAGGCGGTCTGAAGGGTGGTGAGCTCGCGCTGCTTGTCGCTCAATTCGCGGTAGCCCTTGGAGACCTGCAGCTCGAGCTCGCGGAGCTGGACCAGGGCGGCGGCGGCCCGACTGTTCAGCTGGGCCAAGCTCAGGAGATGGTCCTTGACCGTCTTGTCGTCGGGATCGCTGGCGACCTCGGCCTCCTCTTTGGCCTGCCGACGCTTGGCTTCGGCTTCTTCGTAGCCGGCCTTGGCCTCCTCCAAGGCCTCTTGCCGGGCCTTGTAAACTTGGTTTCGGGCTTTGAGGTTCTTCTCGTATTCAACGGCCTGACCTTGGAGCTTATCCAGGGTCGCGAAGTTGGCGACGAAGTCCTTGGGCGGAGTGCCGGCCCGCCAAGCCTCGAGCTGCGGCCCGAGGCCTTGGATCCGGCCCTGAACCTTCTTGAGGCTGCCGAAGGCATCGAGCAGCTCGCTGTAGACGACGCCGAGACGTTCCAGGTTTTGCAGCCGGGCCTGAAAGTATTGAGTGTCTATATCCGGCCGGCTGTCGGCCGGGCCGGCCAAAATCTGCTCGACCTGCTGCTGTTCGGCCAGGACCAGGTCCCGGGCCTTCACGACTTCGGCTTCTTCCGGCGGCTTTTTGGCTTCGCTGGGAGCGCTCTCCGCTGTCCCCCCGGTCCCCTTGGCGAGATCGAAGGGAAAAACGGCTTGGGCCGCAGCGGTCGGCACGGTCAGGGCGGCGAGGGTGAGAAGCTGGAGCCAGAGCCGCTTCATCGCTTCAAGCCCTCGCCAATCGTTTCGATCACACGGTCCATTTCTTCCTCGGTATTGTAGAAGTGGGGCGAAAGGCGCAGTCCGCCGGCGCGGATCGCGGCATAAATTCCGTTTTCGTAGAGGTGGCGCTCGAGCTGGATCAAGCGGCGGTTGCCGGCGTCGCCGGGAAGCCGAAAGCTGACGATGCCCGAGCGCAGCCTCGGCTCGAGCGGAGTCTGGAGAATGCAGTCCAATTTCTGGAGGCCGGCGATGAGGATTTCGGTGAGCCCCAGAATGCGGGCCGCGATCCTTTCGATGCCGATTTCGAGCAGGAGCTCGACCGATCCGCCGAGACCGTAGATCGAAAGGCCGTTGGGGCTGCCTTCCTCGAAGCGTTGGGCGTCGGCTTTGAGATGGAAATCGATCCGGTCGAAATCGAGGCAGCCGACGACGCTGTTCCAGCCCAGGAGGATCGGCTCGATCCGGTCGATCCAGGCTTTGCCGACGTAGACGATTCCAATCCCTTCGTGTCCGAGCAGCCATTTGTGGGCGTCGGAGGAAAGGAAGTCGACGTAGTCGCGCTCGACGTCGATGGGAAAAGCGCCGAGGCTTTGAATGGCGTCGACCGCGAAGAAAACGCCGAGGTCCCGGCAGAGCTTTCCGATATCGGCCAGCGGAAGCCGATAGCCGGTTCCGTAAGCCACCGTGCTCAATGACAGAACCCTGGTCCGCTCGGTCATCAAATCGGCCAGCCGGTCGAGATCGAGGGCTCCGTTCGAGGCCGGGATCTTCTTGAGGACGACGCCTTGCTTTTCGAGGGCCATCCAAGGGTAAACGTTGGCCGGGAACTCGAGCTGGCCGATGAGGACCTCGTCGCCTTCGCCGAGGTTCAGGCCCCGGGCCGCCAGCGAGAGGCCATGAGAGGTATTTTTGACGAAGGCCAGCTCCGAAGCCGAGGCGCCGATCAGCTTGGCGCAGGCGCTCCGAATTTCTTCGATCCGCTTGTGCCAAGCCGCGCCCCGGGTATATCCATGCTCCAGCGCCTCCCGGTTGTAGGCTTCGACGGCTTCGGCGACCCGCCGGCTGATCGGACCGACGCCGGCATGGTTGAGGTAGATCCAATGTCGAGTGACGGGGAAGAGCTCGCGGTAGCGCCGCACTTCGGTGGGGTCGAGGGCTGGCATCCCCCGGATGGGAGCATGTCTTGAGCCTGAAATCCACGCAAATTTTGGAGGAGATCCAAAGGCGCTTGACGGCGTGGTACGGGTCTCAGCGCGGTTTCGGCCGGAGCCTGGCCGAAGCCATGGCCCGGGCGATCCCGGCCAAGAAAACCGCCGAAGCGTTCCGGCGTTTTCTCCAGGAGAATTACGGCGGCGATCCGGCCCGGATGGCCGCCGAGCCCACCGCCAAGCTTCGGGCCGAGCTGCTCGGCCTGAAAGGCATCGGCGTCGAGACCGCTGACGCGATCTTGCTTCATGTTTTGGGTCACCCGGTTTTCGCCATCGACGTCCATTCTTACCGGGTTTTCACCCGCCATGCTCTGGCCGCCGAGGAGAGCGGCTATGAGGAGCTACAGGAGATCGCCGGCTTTTTGCCGGCTGACGCCGAGCGCTACCGCGAATTTCACGGGCTCTTGGACCGAGTGGGCCGAGAATTTTGCCGGGCCGAGCCGAAATGCGAAGGTTGTCCCTTAAACGGGGTCAATTGGTAAGGCTTTGGCCATGTCTTTTAGCAGGTCCAGCGCGTCCAAGTAGCTTCGCAGGTTAAAACGCGCCAGGGTCGGTGCCTCGCCAATACGCATGGAATAAGCATTTCCCGGGAGTCCCCGGAAAAGGTCCTCGTCGGTGCTGTCGTCGCCGATGGCCAGGATGAAATCGTAGGGATTCTTGGCGACGATGGACAAGGCGGCGTCGGCCTTGCTGAGCGAGGCGTTGCGCAGCTCGACGACCTTGTTTCCCTGCAGCACTTGAATTTCGGCCTTGGCGGTCCATTGGACCAAGTCGTCGAGCAGCTCCTTCATCCGAACCTGAGCCAGCTCGGGAGCCGCCGCCCGATAGTGCCATGCCAGTGAGAACTCCTTCTCCTCGACGAAGGAGCCGGGTAGCCGGTCGACGTGGACTTGGAGCAGCGGCTTGAGGGATTTCTTCCACTCGGCTTTGAGCGGCTTGAGCGGCCGCCACTCGTCGCCGACCCGCCGATGCCAGGCGCCGTGCTCGGCGACCAAGGCCAAGGGCAGACCGCCCAGCCACCGATCGAGGATCTCGCGAGGCCGCCCGCTGACCACCACCGTCTCGGTATTCGGCAAGCTGGCCAGCTTGCCGAGCAGCAGGACCAGCTCCGGGCGGGGCGAGGCCTCGCCGATACGCCGGACCAAGGGCACCAGGGTCCCATCGTAATCCAAGAGCAGGAGGCGGCGTCGGGCTTGCCGAAAATCCAGCAGCACCCGACCGCGGTCGGCGGCTGAAAGGAAAACGGCGTCCTGTTTCTGCTGCTCCAGCCCGGCCTCGGCCAGCTTGGTCAGGAAATCGTCGGCCCAGCGGAAAATGGTGAAGTCTTGCAAGCGGCGCCGCATCGGCCTATTCCGGGCGATTTGATCGGACTCCGACATCTCAAGGGCGCTGCGGATCGCTTCGGAGATTTCCTCCCGCGAATAAGGGTTCACCAGCAGGGCCTCGCCCAGCTCCTGGGAGGCGCCGGCCATCTCGCTCAAAATCAGCACTCCGGTTTCGTCTTCGCGACTGGCCAGATATTCCTTGGCGATCAGGTTCATGCCGTCGCGCAGCGGGGTAATGAGGGCGGCGTCGGCCGCCGAATAGAGGGCGGTCAGCTCGACCAGCGATTTGGCCCGGTACTCGTAGAGCACCGGCGTCCAATCGGGGCTGCCGAAGCGACCGTTGATCCGTCCGATGTTCTCGTCGATGCTGCGCTTCATCTCGTCGTATAGCTCAATGCCGATCCGCGAGGGCACCAAGACCAGGATCAGGTTGACCCGCTTGCGCCAGGACGGGTTTTTCTCCAGGAAGTCCTCGAAGCCTTGGAGCCTTTGCAGGATGCCCTTGGTGTAGTCGAGGCGGTCGACCGAGAGTAGGATCTTGCGCTTGCGGGCCGCGGCTAGGACCTTGCGCTTTTCTTCGCGGGCGGCCTCGCCCAAGGCGGTTTCTTGGAAGCGGTCGAAATCGATACCCATCGGGAAGGTATCGACCTTGATCAGCCGAGAGTCGGCGAGGATCCGGCCGAGGCGGTGCTCGTAGCCGAGTAGCCGCAGGACGCAGCGCAGGAAGGCCTGAGTGTAATCGTAAGTGTGGAAACCGATCAGATTGGCGCCGAGCATTCCCCGCAAAATCGCCTCCCGCCAGCGCCCGGGCAGCAGCCGGAATATCTCGAAGGAAGGAAAGGGGATGTGGAGGAAGAATCCGATCGAAAGGCCGGGCCGCTCCCGGCGGAGCAGCTCCGGCAAAAGCATCAAATGGTAGTCGTGGATCCAGACGGAGTCACCGGGCCGGGCTTTTTCGAGGACGGCTTGGGCGAATCGTTCGTTGATTCGAATGTAGTCGGGCCAATATGCGGATTCGAAGCGGGCGTAGCCCGGGAAGAAATGAAAGAGGGGCCAGATCGTCTTGTTGCAGAAGCCTTGATAGAAATTCTCGATCGACTCCTCGCTGAGAAAAACCGGATGGGCTTCGTGCTCGGCGAAACGGCGGAGAAGCTCGGGGTCGCCTTCGGCTAAGCCGGGTCCGGCCCAGCCGATCCAGAGCTTTTCCTCGAAGCGCTGGCTGGCCCGCTCGTAGGACTCCAGATAGGAGCTCAAGCCGGTCGAGAGGCCGCCGATGCTCCGTTTGAGCTCGACGCCCGAGCCTTGACGGGCCGCCGTGAGCGGCAGCCGGTTGGAGACGATGATCAGTCGCATTTCGTTTTTTTCTCTAGGCCTTGGCCAGTTCGTTCGCGGTGTTGATCAGGGCCATGTGGGAAAAGGCCTGGGGGAAATTGCCCAGCAGATTTCCGCTTTGGGGATCGATGTCTTCTGAAAGAAGACCTAAATGATTGGATCGTGCAAGGGTTTTCTCGAAAAGATCGCGGGCCCGCTTCCGCTCGCCGATCGATGACAAGGCCTTGGCGATCCAGAAGGTGGCCAAGATGAAGGAGCTTTTGGGCTTTCCGAAGTCGTCGGGCGCGGTATAGCGGAATCCGAAATCGCCCTGAAGCAGGCCTTCGGCGCAGCGCTGGACTGTCGAAATCCAGCGCGGATCCTTTTCGCCGACGAAGCCGAGGGTGTTCATCTTGAGGATGCTCACGTCCAAGTCGGAAGAGCCGTAGATTTGAGTGTAGGCCTGGACCCGCGGGTTCCAGCCTTCGGCTTCGATGTTTTTCCGCACCGCGGCGGCTTGCTCACCGTAGAGCGCGGCTTTGCCCTTCTTGCCGAGGGCCGCGGCGAATTGGGCCCCGCGGTCGAGGCCGGCCCAGGAGAGGAGCTTGGAGAAGGTGAAGTGGGCGGTGCGTTGGCGGTATTCCCAGATCCCGGCGTCCTCGCCGGCCCATTCCCGGGCGGTGGTGTCGGCGAGAAACTTCACCATGGCCCATTCCTCGTGGCCGATGTCCTCGAAGCGGTAGTGGAGGTAATAGAGGTAGAGGGCGTTGAGCACCTCGCCGAAGATGTCGTTCTGCTTTTGAATCGAGGCCAGGTTCCCGACCCGGACCGGTCCATTGCCCTGGTAGCCCTTGAGATGCGGCAGGATGAATTCATCGAGCCGGGTCCGGCCGTCGATTCCGTAGAGGATTTGAATCTTGCTCTGCTTGCTCTCGAGGATCCGGAAAAGGAAGCGAAGGAAAGCCCGGGCTTCCTCGAAATGGCCGATGCTCTTGAGCGCTTCCAGCATCAACGAGGAGTCGCGCAGCCAACAGTAGCGATAGTCCCAGTTCCGTCCGGCTCCCAGCTCCTCGGGCAGGGAGGTGGTCGGAGCGGCGATAATGGCCCCGCTCTCCTCGAAGGTCATCAGCTTGAGGGTCAGCGCCGAGCGAAGAACCGCTTCCGGCGCCACCGAGGGAAGGCGGCAACGATTGGACCAGTTCTGCCAATAGGCCTGGGTGGCCTCGCACTCGCGGCGGATTTCCTCGACCGTCGGCGGCTTGAGCCGCTCGTGATAGCCGAGCGATAGAAACTCTTCTTTTTCGAGGGTGAAGGTTTCGCCGCCCAAGATCCCCTCGGCCGACAGGCTCGAATCGAGGAAAACGTCCTCGGGACCCTGATGGGCCCGCAGCCCGTGCTCGCCCTTTTCGACGATCGTCTCGCCTTGGGCGTAATTGAGGCGCGGGAAGAATTCGACTTTGAAGCTGGGCCGCCCGTCCAAGGGAATGAGCCGGCGGTGGATCTCCGGCGGGTGGTGGTAGCGATGGCCGACTTGGTAGCGCGGCATGTAATCCCAGACGGCGAAGCCACCCTCCGAGGTCTCGAAGCGGGTTTCCAGGATGTTGGAGTTGGAAACGTAGCTCTGGCGGGCCGACTTCAGGCCCCGGGGCCGGATGGCGAAGTGGCCGCCGGCATCATCCAAGATTCGGGCGAAGACCGAGGGGTGATCGAAGTTCGGCAGGCAGCACCAGTCGACGCTTCCTGACTCATGAACGAGAGCGGCGCTCTTGCAATTGCCGATGATGCCGTAACGCATGCTGCGATACCGAGCTTAGTGACCGTGACCCGCCGCGGTGAAATAAGGATTGGTTCCGGCCGCATGGTCGGTTTGGTCGATGATGCCGCTGATTTCGGGGACGACCTCCCGCAGCCGAGTTTCAATGCCCATCTTGAGCGTGGCGTCGACACCATGACAACCTTGGCAGCCGCCGCCCATGAAGAGATAAACCTTGCCGTCCTTGTAATCGAGGAGCTTGGCGTAGCCGCCGTGGCTGGCGATGGCCGGATTGATCTCTTTTTCCAAAACTTCGAGGATCTTGGCCACCGCCGGATCGGCCGAGTTGAGCTTGCCGGCCGCCGGCCCTTGGGGCTTGATCGCTTTGACCTCGAAAACGCTGGAGAGGACCCCGCCGTCGACGAAATCGACCGCGACCTCCTCGACCTCTTCGCCGCTGCGGTCGAGGACGACCTTGAGGTCTTCGATGAACTGGACCTCTTCGATCGAAGGGAGGGTCGAAAGATCGATCAGCGGCAGGTGAATGTAGGTGCCGGCCTGATCCGGGATCATCACGCCCCAGGTGCGGGGATCCTTGTCCTTGAGCAGGGAACGGATCTTGGTCTTGGCATTGTCGCTGAGCTTAATTTTAGTCATGTTTTTTTCTCGCAAAGGCGAGGAGCTTTGTCAACGTGTCATCCTGAGCGCCAGCGAAGGAGCTGCGACTGCCTTGGTGGGTATGAGATTCTTCGGCCCCTTCGGGCCTCAGAATGACCTTTTCGTCACGTTTCCCCTTTCTCTATCCACTTTGTCCCCGCAGGTGGCCGATATTCCTGCAGCTTTTTCAGAAGCCGGGCCGGCTCGGGGTCCGACAGCAAAAGCGCCCGGTGCTTGGCCTTGAGAAAGCCGTGGCCGACGGCGCCGTCGAGGAATTCGAGCATCTTGTCGTAATAGCCTTGGACGTTGAGCAGGCCGCAGGGCTTGGCGTGGAGGCCGAGCTGCCCCCAGGTGAGGATTTCGAAGAGCTCTTCCAAGGTTCCGATTCCGCCGGGCAGGGCGACAAAAGCGTCGGAGAGCTCATACATCTTTTGCTTCCGCTCGTGCATTGAATCGACGACGTGGAGCTGGGTCAAGCCCTGGTGAGGAATTTCCCGGGGAAAGAGCGCTCCGGGAATGATGCCGACGACCTCGACGCCGCGCTTCAGGCAGGCGTCGGCGATCGAGCCCATCAGGCCGACTTGGGCGCCGCCGTACACCAGGCCGATGCCGGACTGGGCCATGGTTTCGGCCAAGTTCTCCGCCGCTTGTTGGAAAGCCGGAGAATTGCCGGGGCTGGAGCCGCAGAAGATACAGAGCCGTTGAAGCATCAGGACTCTCTTTCCCTCCCCTTTGTAAGGGGAGGGTTAGGGAGGGGTAGAGCGGCGACGGCGATATGTAAAAAAATTTGCAGATAGACCAAGTCTCTACCTCCCCCTGACCCCCTCCTTACAAAGGAGGGGGGAATTTACTGCAACTTAAACGAGTTGACGAAGCGGTCGATGGCCGGGCCGGCGGCCTTAGGGCCGGCGCCGACGATGACATAGAGGCGCTTCTCGACCAAGTAGAGCCGGGCTTTGCCGAGGCCGCCCGAAGGCAGGCTGTAGGTCAGCTCCCGGCCTTCGTTGCCGCCCAGGCTGGTTTTTTGGAAAGAGGTTTCGCTGCCGCCGGATTCCTTCAGGAGCCCGTCCTTGGCCTTGCCCAAGATGGTGCCGGCTCCGCCCAGGGCCACCGCCGCTCCCGGGAGGTCGGAAACCGAGGCGGTGTAAGTCGCCCCGCCGCTATTGACGGTGTAGGAATTTTCCTGGACCGCACCGACGAAGCTCCGATGGGTGGTTTCGCTGTGAGTCGGCTTGCCCGGCATGTTGACGCTGAAGCCGGCGCCGGCGGGGGCGAAGGTCTTGGCTTGCAAGGAGAAGGGCAGGAGGAGGGCGGCGAGAACGAGAATGAAGCGACCTTGGTTCATAGATGCTCCTCGAAATGATAGCTAGGGCCTGACGATGGATAGAACGTAGCGATCCAATTTCAAAATCTTGCGGGCAACCTTGAGGACCGCCTCCGGCGTGACCTTGAGGACCTTCTCGGGAAGGCGGATCCACTCCCGGCGGTCGATGCCGTAGATCTCGTTGAAGGCCAGTTGGGTGGCGACGGTGCTGTTGCGCTGGAGGTCGATCTCATAGGCGCCGACCATGTATTGCTTGGCCCGATCCATCTCCTCCCGGCCCACCGGCTCCCGGATGACTTTCTCCAGTTCCTTGAGGATGCCCTCGACCGCGGTCGGAACCTTGCGCGGCTCGGTGGCGATGTAAACGCCGAAGTATCCGGGCTCGATGCCTTCCTGGCTCAGCGAGGTGACCGAATAAGCCAGCGAGAGCTTGTCGCGCAGCTCGATGAAGAGGCGGCCGCCTTGGCCGGCGAGGATGTTGTTGAGGACGTCGAGGGCGTAACGATCCTTATCGGCATAACTGACGCCGCGGAAGCCCAGGACGATGTGGGCTTGGAGCTTGTCCTTGACCGTCTCGACCTTGAGGCTTTCCCGCGGCGGCGGGTCCATCCGCGGCGGCTTCCAGCCGGCCTTGCGCGGCTTGATCGATTCCAGCGCCGGCTTGAGGCATTCGGCCATCTTTCGCCAGTCGAAGTCGCCGACCACGCTGATCACGCTGCTCTTCGGATTGAGGCTGGCGTCGAAGGCCTTGTTCAAATCGCCGCGGCCGAAGCGGCGGACGTTGGCCGCGGTTCCAAGCAAAGAAAGCCCATAGGGATGGCTCGGAAAGAGCTTTTGCTGGAAATGCTTGAAAGCCAGGCCGGCCAGCTGGTCGCCCTCGCGCCGGATGGCCTCGAGGATGTTGGCCCTTTCGCGCTCCATCTCGTCCTTGTCGAAGCGGGGGTGGAGCAGGGCGTCGAGGAAGAGATCGACTCCATCGCGGCTCTTCTCGCTCAGGAAGTCGGCCTTCATCCCGACGACGTTTCGGCCGCTGTAGGCTTGGATGGTGCCGGCGATGCTTTCGACCTCCCGGGCCATGGCCTCGGCGTTCAGGCTCTCGGTCGACTTGCCCCAGAGCTGGGCCAGAAAGCTGTGGATGCCGTTGCTTCGAGGATTCTCGGCCCGCAGGCCGCCTAGGTGGGCGCTGCGGATGACGACGGTCGGGACGTTGTGATTTTCCTTGAGGATGAGCCGCAAGCCGTTTTTCAAGCGCAGGAATTGGGGCTCGGTGTCGACCGCCGCCCGTTTCTTGGACGCCGGCTTGGCCTTGAGCTTGGACCAGGCGAGCAGGTCCTTGGGCTCGACCTTTTTCTTCGAATCCTGGGGATGGATCAGTCCGATGCTGAGCTTCTCGGGCCGAAGATAGCGGGCGGCGACCTCGCGAACGTCGTCGGCGGTGACCGCGTCGATCTCTTGATAATAATGGTCGTCGAAATCGTGGCGGCCGAGGATGGTCTCGAAATAGCCGTACTTCCGGCCCAGGCCCTCAACGGTTTCCTTTTCGTAGACGGCGTCGCTCTTGATGTTGAGCTTGGCCATGTTCAGCTCTTCCTGATCGATCTTCTGGTCATGGAAGCGATAGATCTCCTCGAGGACGGCCTCGGTGGCCTTGGCGAAATTCTTCTCCGGCAAGGTGAAGCCGACGGTGAAGAGGCCCGGATCGTGGGGCGCATAGACGTAGGAGTAGATCGAATTGACCAAGCCCCGCCGCTCCTTGACGTTCAGGTCGAGCCGCGAGCTTTCGCCTTCGCCCAGGATGTGGCTCAAGACGTCGAGGGCCGGGATGTCGGCGTGCTCCAAGCCGGGGACATGAAAGCCGAGCATCATCGTGCTGCCTTGGATTGGATTGGTCAGCGCCACCGCCCGGGGATCGCTTTGCTCCGGCTCGTCGTGGACGTGAACCTTGGGCGAGGGCCGCGAGGGCAGGGCGCCGAAGGTGCGGCGGAGCAGCTCCAAGGTCCTTTCGCTCCCGAAGTCGCCGGCGACGACCACGACCATGTTCTCGGGCACGTACCAGGAGCGGTAGAAATCGAGGATCTTCTCCCGGCTGAAGCCCTGGACCGTCTCCTTGAAGCCGATGATGGGCCGGCCATAGGTGTGCTTGCTGAAAGCCTTTTGAAAGAGCGCCTCCGAGAGGACCTTGCCGGGGCTGTCCTTGCTGCGGAGGATCTCCTCGATGACCACTTCCTTCTCCCGGGCCAGCTCCTCGGGATCGAAGACCGAGTGGAGGACGGCGTCGGAAAGCACTTCGAGGCCGGTCTCGAAATGGCGGCTGGCCATCGTGCAGTAGTAAACGGTCTCGTCGAAGGAGGTGTAGGCGTTGACCTCGCCGCCGCTGGCCTCGATGCGCTTGGCGACCTCGCCGGCCCCCATCTTGTCGGTGCCCTTGAAGAGCATGTGCTCGATGAGGTGGCAGATACCGGCCTCCTCATCGGTTTCGTAGCGCGAGCCGACCCTGACGCAAATGTTGAGCGAAACGACCGGGGCTTGGTGGGTCTCGACGAGCAGCAGGGTGGCGCCGTTGGGCAAAAGCTCGCGATGCGGTTGCAGCATGGACACTCCTTCTTAAGTCCTCTGATTCAATCATGTTTTTTTCGGCCGCCCTAGCAAATTTTTCTTCCCCCCCTTTGTGAAAGGGGGGTAGGGGGGATTTGACGGACATGGCGTGCGATCGCTTTAAATCCCCCCTAGCCCCCCTTTTTCAAAGGGGGGAATTTTATGCGAAAGTGAGATTATGCTGCGTTTACTGTTAGTTCGGCATGGGGAAACCGAGTGGAACCTCATCCGTCGGATCATGGGCCGTCAGGAAATCAGCTTGAACGACACCGGCCGGGCCCAAAGCCTGAGCTTGAGGGAATCGCTGGCCAGCTTCGCGGTCGACGCGATCTACAGCTCGCCGGTCTGCCGGGCCCGCGAGACCGCCGCCATCCTCTGCGAGGGGCGGGGGCTCGAGCCGGTCTTCGACGAGCGCTTGGTCGAGATCAATTACGGCGATTGGGTCGGGATGACCTTCGAGGAAGTCCGAAACCTGCCCGACTACACTCCCTACTTCGAAAGGTTGGAGACTCCGGTCGCGCCCAATGGCGAGACGCTTTACCAGGTGCGGGACCGGGCGATGGGCTGGGTCGAGGACCTCCGGCGGCGCCATCCCGACGCCACGGTGGTCGCGGTGAGCCACGCCGATTGGATCAAGTGCCTGCTGATGGAATTCCTCGGCATTCCCTACGACCGGATTTGGAAGTTCCGGATCGACAATGTCTCGGTCTCGCTGATCGAATGCGACCCGAGCTGGGACCGGGTGGTCTGCATCAACCAGCGCGGCGATTTCGAGCGATTGTTCCAGACGAGGTTCGCGTTTTGAAGAAAAAGGCCCAAGCACCCAAGCCGATCCAGGAGATGAGCGTCGCCGAGCTCGAGAAGGCGGTTCGCTACCACAACGACCTCTATTTCAAAAAAGCCAAGCCCGAGATCAGCGACGACGAGTTCGATCGGATGGTCGAGCGTTTGAAAGAGATCAAGCCGACTGCCAAGGTCTTGGAGGAAATCGGCTCCGATTTGAGCGAGGGCGGCAAGAAGATCGAGCATTCCTCGCCGATGCTCAGCCTCGATAAGTGCTATAGCCTCGAGGATCTCGCCGAATGGGCTTCCAAGCTGAGCGGCGACGTGGTCGCGACGCCCAAGATCGACGGCCTGGCCATCGCCATCCGCTACGATGCCGCCGGCGCCCTTATCCAAGCCGAGACCCGGGGCGATGGCTTCAAGGGCGATGACATCACCCGCAATGTCTTGGAGATCGCCGACATCCCGAAAAAGATTTCCGAGGGCTACGTCGAGATTCGCGGCGAGGTCTACATGCGCCGCTCGGTCTTCAAGGGCTACGAGAGCGACTTCGCCAACCCTCGCAACCTCGCGGCCGGCGCGGTCAAGCAAAAGGATCCCAAGAAGACCGGCGAATACCGGCTTAATTTCTTCGCTTATGAAGTCCTGGGCCGGCCGATCGAGGAAGAGATCGACAATGTCCGCTGGCTGAAAAAGCTCGGCTTTTCGCCGATCGACGCCGAGCTGCTTTCCCGGGAGCCGGCCGAGCTGGAAAAAACCTATCAGCGCCTGTTCCAGGCCCGCGACAAGCTCGACTACGAGCTCGACGGCGTCGTCTACAAGGCCAACCTCATCGCCGATCAAATCCGGCTCGGCGCCAGTGCCCACCATCCGCGCTGGGCCATCGCTTACAAGTTCCAGGGCGACGCCGGCACCAGCGTGCTCCGCGAGGTCGAATGGAGCGTCTCCCGGACCCGGGCCATCACGCCGATCGGCATCATCGATCCGGTCCGTCTGAGCGGCGCCACCGTCACCCGGGTCTCGCTCCACAACTACGGCCTGATGAAGAAGATGGGGGTCTCGATCGGGGCCGAGGTCCTGGTGATGCGAAGGGGCGGCGTCATCCCCAACCTCGAGCAGGTGATCAAGCCGACCAAGAAACTGGTCGAGGCCCCGAAGAAATGCCCTTCCTGCGGCTTTCCGACCGAGGTCGTCGACGATTTCCTCTACTGCACCAATGCCAAGGGCTGCCGCAGCACCAAGATCGGCGAGTTGCGCCACTTCGTCGCGGTCCTCGAGATCGAGGGCTTCGGCGAGAAGATGCTGGAGCAGCTTTACGACAACGGCTTCGTCGAGGACCTGCCGGATTTTTTCCGCCTGACCAAGGACGACATCCTCACCTTGGAGCGGACCGGCGACATCCTGGCCACCAAGCTCATCGACCATATCCAGTCGCGGCGGAAGATCCCGCTGGCGCTCTTCCTGCGCGGCCTCGGCATCCCCGAGCTGGCCAAGAGCTCCAGCCAGCTCCTGGTGAAAAACTTTCGCACCTTGGAAAGGATTCGTTCGGTGGGCGAAGAGGACTTGGCTCAGATCCACGGCGTCGGCCCGGTCATCGCCCGCGAGGTGGTCAAGGGATTGAAGGAGAAGGCCAAGACGATCGACAAGCTCCTCAAGTACGTGACGATCGACGAGAAGGGCGCGGCCAAAGAGGGCAAGCTCTCGGGCAAGAGCTTCCTTTTCACCGGTAAGATGGCCACGATGGAGCGGGGCTCGGCCGAAAAGGCGGTCGAGGCGCTGGGCGGCGAGATCGCCGCCGGCGTCAGCAAGGACCTCGATTTCCTGGTGATCGGCAGCGAGGGCTACCAGAACCGGGAGAAGGGCAACAAGTGGCTCAAGGCCGAGGCCTTGGTCCAGAAGGGGGCCGAGCTCAAGATCATCTCGGAGGAAGATTTTTTGGCAATGATCGGGTAGGGGCGACCCTCGCGGTCGCCCGGTCTGCGGCGGTTGCGATCATCGTCATCGCGGGCACCCGCAAGGGGTGCCCCTACGCCGCGCTCAGCTCCAGCATCCGCTTCAGCGGCAGGTAGGCTTTCTGCCGCAGCTTCTCGTCCATCACGATCTCCGGCGCCTCGTTCTTCATGCAGAGGTAGAGCTTCTCCAGCGTGTTGAGCCGCATGTAAGGACATTCGTTGCAGGCGCAGCCGCTGTCGTTGGGGCCCTCGATGAAGGTCTTTTCGGGCGAAGCCTTGCGCATCTGATGGAGGATGCCCGACTCGGTCAGGACGATGAATTTCTTCTTCGGCGAGGTCTGGCTGTGCTTGAGCAGGGCCGAGGTCGAGCCGACGAAATCGGCATGGCGCAAGACCGCCTCCTCGCATTCGGGATGGGCGATGATTTCGGCGTCGGGGTGCTCCAACTTCAGGGCGACGATCTTCTTCTCGTTGAAAGTCTCATGGACGATGCAGACGCCCTGCCAAAGCGTCATCGGCCGGCCGGTCTTCTCCATCAAATAGCGGCCCAAGTGACGGTCGGGCCCGAAGAGGATCTCGCGGTCCTTGGGCACCGAAGCGATGATCTTCTCGGCATTGCTCGAGGTGCAGATCACGTCGGAGAGCGCTTTGATCTCGGGATTGGAGTTGATGTACATCACGACGTAGGGGTCCCTGAGCTTGGACTTGAACTGCTGGAAGGGCGCCGGCGGGCAGGAGTCGGCCAGCGAGCAGCCGGCCTGGAGGTCGGGCAGCAGCACCCGCTTGCTCGGGTTCACGATCTTGGCGGTTTCGGCCATGAAGCGGACGCCGCAGACCACCAGGGTGTCGGCCGGCGATTTTTCGCAGTACTGGGCCATGGCCAGGGAGTCCCCGACGAAATCCGCCAGATCCTGAATCTCGTCTTCCTGGTAATAATGAGAGACGATAACCGCATTGAGGCGTTTTTTCTCGGAGGCGATTTGAGCGAGCAAGTCCATACACCATACCTAGGCCCAAACCACCGGGCTGTAAAGGGCCGGCTGTGGACGATCGGCCACTCTACTCGAAGCATTGAGGAATTCGTCGGCTTGCTGAAGTCCCACGGGGTTAGTCGAATCCTCGACGTCCGGCTCTTGCCGGGCTCCCGGCGCCATCCTCATTTCAACGCCGAAACCTTGGCCGCGTCCTTGGAGCAAGCCGGAATCGATTACCGCCACCTTCGGGATTTGGGTGGCCGGCGCAAGGCCGGTGTCGATTCCGAAAACCTTGGCTGGAAGAACGCCTCCTTTCGCGGCTACGCCGATTACATGGCGACCGAGGGCTTTCGGCGAGCCTTGGATCAGGCGATGGCGCTGGCCGCCGAACGGCCCTCGGCCTTGCTTTGCGCGGAGGCGGTGCCCTGGCGCTGTCATCGCTCCCTGATCGGCGACGCCCTGCTGGCCCGAGCTTGGGAAGTCCTCGACATCCTCGGCCCCGGCGCCGCCAAACCCCACCGCCTGACGGCCTTCGCCAAAGTCGAAGGCGAGAAGGTGTCCTATCCGGCGGAAGAACCGGTCCAAAAAAGTCTTTCCTTTGAAAAGCTCCCTGACTAAGGAAATCCCATGCGCATACTCATCACCGGAGGCGCCGGTTTCATCGCCTCCCACGTTCAAGACGCCTATCTCGCCGCCGGCCACGAGGTCGCGGTTCTCGACAACTTGGCCACCGGCCAAAAGGCCAACCTCTCGCCGAAGAGCCGTTTCTTCGAATTGGACATTCGCGATTCCGCCATCGACCGGGCTTTTTCCGAATTCCAGCCCGAGGCGATCTCGCTGCACGCCGCCCAAATGGACGTGCGCCGCTCGGTCGAGGACCCGGTCTACGATTGCCAAGTCAACGGCTTGGGCATGCTGAATTTGCTGGAGGCCTCCCGCCGCCACGGCGTGAAGAAGGCGATCTTCGCCTCCACCGGCGGCGCCATCTACGGCGAGCAGGAGTATTTCCCGGCCGACGAGAGGCATCCGACTCAGCCGGCCAGCCCCTATGGCATCACCAAGCTGCTCGGTGAGAAGTATCTGAGTTTCTATCAAGAGACCTACGGGCTCGAAACCGTCGCCCTGCGCTACGCCAACGTCTACGGGCCGCGGCAAAATCCCCACGGCGAGGCCGGCGTGGTCGCGATCTTTGCCACCAAGCTTTTGAAGGGCGAGGTTCCGACGATCAACGGCGATGGCCTCCAAACCCGGGACTATGTCTTCGTCGAGGACGTGGTCCGGGCCAACCTGCTGGCCCTGAAGCCCGGCGTGAAGGGGATCTACAACATCGGCACCGGCCGCGAGACCGACGTGGTCCAGATCTTCCAGGGCTTGGCCAAGGAAGCCGGGTTCGATGCCGCGCCCAAGCACGGTCCGGCCAAGGCCGGCGAACAAAAGCGCAGCGTCATCAGCGCCGCCAAGATCGGCCAAGAGCTGGGCTGGAAGCCGCAAATTCCGCTGGCTGAGGGCTTGAAGCGCACCGTAGAATATTTCCGGTCTTTATAACCCCCCCTTTGAAAAAGGGGGGCAGGGGGGATTTAAGGCGGCGGCTGGTACTCATACGGAGTTCATGGGCAAGCCGGCGCTTTAAATCCCCCCTTGATCCCCCCTTTTTCAAAGGGGGGAGATTAGGAGCGTCTCGGATGCCGAAGATTCTTAAAATTCTTTTCTTGGTTTGCATGGCTTTTCTTGCCTCGGAAGGCTTGGCGAAAGAAAAAAACAAGGCCCCCTCCGATTTCAAACTCACCTATCGCTCCAGCGCCGGCCAGCTCGAGCAGGCCACCAAGGAGCAGGTCGAGGTGGTGGCTGGCAAGGTCACGGTCACCCGCCGGGCCAAGCCGATCGGCAGCGCCGCGATGGCCGACGAAAGCCGCAACTACAACATCGACTCGGCCCAGCTGGACGCGCTTTGGGCCGTCGTTCAGGAAAGCGGCTTTCTCAAGTGGCCGAAAAATCCCGAGGGGCCTCATGCCAGCCAAGTCGAGGAGAGCTTCGAGATCACGGCCGACGGCAAGACGGTCCAGCATGGCCGCTGGGAAGATGGCAACCAAGAGGCCTTCCGGGTTTTATTCGAGCGGTACAATTCCTGGTTCAACGGGATCCGAACGGTGAGGTTTTAAGGCAAGCAACCAACCGAAATCCTTGCCGATATTTTTAGCGACCTTCCTCCAGGGCGAAATCATAGGACGAGGTCAGGGTCTTCTCAATCATGAGAAAAATCAACTGCTTAGGGGCTATACCTTAAGTAAGTTCGATTTTTTTGGGAGCACCTGATGTCCGACCTACTCGTCACTTACGAGGGCTTGGCCCTTCCGCCCAAGGCTTGTTCCGAAGAGCCTCCGCCCGAAGCTCAAGCCATTCCCGACAAGAAATCCGCCAAGAAAGATCCGGTCCCGGCGCCCGACGGCTGCTCGATCCAGCTGCCCTTGGTGGCGGCCGACGACAGCGGCGGCCAAGCCCGCTACCTTCGCTTCGATCGAAAGAAGGACCATTTTGTCCTTTCGACCAATAACACCGCCGACAATCTGACCTGGGTGGGCAAGCAGAGCAACCTCGCCGAGCTTCTCGACATCCTCCGAGTCCTGGAGGCGACCTTGCGCAAGGCCGAGGTCGAGTCGGTCGATGTCTACGCGATGAAGCTGTCCATCATCCAGCATTTGGTCACCGGGCGGGTGGTGCTTCACGGCTCCGAGGCCAAGAACCTCAAGCGCAGCCCCACCGAAGTCGATCTGGCCGAAAGGACGCTGGAGATCGTCTCGATCTCTTCGGATCAAGCCATCGCCAACTTCATCGGGCCGATCAACGTCTTCCGCGCTGACGCGAGCTTGAGCGAGAAGGTCAAGGATCGGATCCGTTTTCTCAACCAAATCCTCGATTTGAAGCCGAAGTACCGGAGCCTGCGCGCCCATTTCGCCGACCCGGTGACGCTGGACAAATGGTTGGAGCTGAAAGGGGAGGAACGGAAGAAGTATCAGGACCTCTTGGCTTTCCTCCGCCAGACCGTGATCCACGAAGCCTTGGGCAAGCCGCTGCGCTACGACCTGGCCTTCGATGCTTCCTACCGTGCCTACCTGGCCATCCATTTCGATCTCGACGAGAAGACGGGGAAAGACGCTTACTGCAAGGCGATGGAAAAGGGCTTGGCCGAGCTGCGCGGCAAGCGCGGTGTGCCCAAGGAATGGATCCAAGAATGCCGGGCCGCGATCGATTGGTCGGGCTTGTCCGAGACCGAAGCCCTGACCAAAAGCCTGCGCTTCTCCTTTCTCTCCGACGCCGCTCGGCCCCTGCTTGAGCAAGCGATCGAGGCGGAAAGCAACAAGGCCAACATGAAGGTCGATTGGTTGGCCGACCGGGGCCGCTTCGCCGCCGCCTACCGGCTGCTCGAGGAGCAGATCAAGGTTCAAGCCGAGGGCGAGAAGCCGGGCTTCAGCCTCGACCCCGACGCTTTGCGGGTTCAGCTCAATATTTGGGTCGGGGCCAATTTGATCAAGCGCCGGGAATACATCTTGGCGGCGCTGGCCCTGTTGCGCCGGACTTTCGGCGAGTCGGGCTCGCCGGCGCCGGTGCGGGTTTTCCATCGCGGCCAATTCGTCCAGGCCGAGTGGAGGCTCGACGCCAAGGCCCTGGCCAAGATCCGCGATTACCAGGCCGAGCTCGAAAGGGACCTCAAGGTCAGCCAGACCCGAAGCGACGTTTGGCTGCCGGCCGCCGAGGGCGCGACCTGCGCGGCCGGGGTGGTCGGCTTGGGCTTTTCCGAGGGCTTCGGCGGCCTCGATTCCCGCCCCGATTTGAAGCTGGGCTTGGGCGCGACCTCGGCCGGCTTGGCCGGCGCCGGCTGCAGCTCCTTGCTCGGGCACTACGTCTTCCCCAAATTCGGCAAGGTCCGGAACCGCTATCTCTGGGAGGGCTTGACCGGCGCGGCCGGCGCGGCCCTGGGCGTCGGGTTTTATTTCCTGGCCCGCTCGCTGCGCGGGGATCGGGGCGATCCCACCAAGTTCCCGGTCGACGAGTACGGTCCGTAGCAAGGGGCTTTAGCCCCGCCAACGGCGCGAAGCGCCGTCATGATTGCAAGATGGCGCCTTCGGCGCCAGGACGGGGCTAAAGCCCCTGGCTACGCCCGCCCCGATTGAGCAACCAAATTGACAATCGGCCGATATAGGCCTAGATCCAGCCGGATTTCCTATTGCAATGGGGGCACCTTTGAAGCGCGGCGGCGAGCCGCGCGTAAGGCTGCCTCCATGAGCGATTTACGCATTTACGTCAGCGCCGCCGCCGACGCTCCCAACCTCCATACCGCGACTGCGGCCTGCTCCGAGGCTCCGCCCGAAAACGGCCGCTCCGATTCCTGCCGCGTCTCGGCGGCCCTGACCTTGGCCGGCTCGCGCCCGCCGGCGCCCCGGACGATCCATTTCGACCGCCGTGGCGACCGCTTCGTCCTTTCGCCCCAGAACAACGCCGAAAACCTGACTTGGGTCAGCTCCAACCAAAACCTTTCCGGAGTCCTCGCCGCCATTCGAGTGACCGGGGCCCTGGCCCGCGGTTTCGGCAGGAGCTTGAATCCCGACACCGCGACCTATTTCCTTTGGCTTTCGCGCTATATCGTCAGCGGCGAATACCGGCATGACGGCCTGACCGGTCCGGTGGCCGACATCGAGATGAACGAGATGTTGATCGACCTCTTCAGCGGCTCCTCGGGCCGCGGGATGGTCAACCTGATCGGCAGCCTCAACTTGCTGCGCCGCGAGGATTGGCTTTCGGAAGAAGCCAGGAATCGGATCCGTTCGATCACCGCGATTCTCGACTTGGTGCCCACTTACGATGCGGTGGTCCGGCAATTTTTCAGCCGGGAGTTTATCGAAAGCTCCCATATCGACGAGGCCCAATTCGCCAACGTCGCCCGGATCTATCAATTCATCCGCCGTTTGGCGGTCAACCTCCGTGAAGGCCGGCCGCCGCGCTTCGATTCGATTGCGCTGGCTGCGGCCCGCGCTTACGCCGAGTTCTATCGCCGGGAGATCGCTTCGGGCGCCCGGCCCGAATTCTGCGGCGCCCTCGAGGCGGCCCTGCGCCAAGTCGGCGGAGCCACCGCTCCCGGCAGCGCCTTCCTCGGCGAATGTCGCCGCGCCCTGGCCTGGGCCGAGGTCCCGGCCGAGCAGGCGCTGCGCGAGTCGGCCCGGCTGACCCTGACCGATGAGGCCGGGATGCAGCAGCTGCAGCAAGCGATCGCCGAGGAAAGCCGGCGGGCCAATATGCGCCTCGATTGGCTGAGCCGCCGCGGCGCCTACGGCCAAGTGCTCGAGGCCTTGCTTCGCCGAATTTCATTGGTGCCGGCCGCGGACGGCGCGCCGGCACGGCTGCGCTTCGACATCGCCAATTTCAGCGCCGACCTGCGACGGCTGACCATCCTGACCGACCGTGGCGAATACGACCTCTCGGCGCTGGCTTTTCTCCGCCGGATTTTTGGCCGCGAGGGCAACCCCTCGGGCCTCCGAGTTTTCTCCGAGGGAGTGCTCGGCGAGCTGGCTTGGGATTTGAGCGCCCAAGACTTGAGCCGGATCCGGGCCTTACAGGCCGGCCTCCAAGGAAGACGGCGGAGCAACGCCGATTTTTCCCGCTACGGCATGCCGGCGATCCTCGGCACGAGCTGCGCGGTCGGCGTCGGCGGCCTCATCCTGAGCCAGACCCTGCCGGCGCTGCGCTCCAATGCCGGCGCCCAGCTGGCCGTGGGCCTGCCTTCGGCCGGCTTGGCCGGCGGCGGCTGTCTCGGCCTGGCCGGCCACTACTTCTGGCCGGCAGTGGCGCCGCGGGCGGTTCACAACCGGAACGCTTGGGACCTCGGCACCTCGGGGGTCGGCAGCGCCCTGGGCATCGGGACTTATTTGCTGATTCACGCCATCAACGGGGGAAGGCCCCTCGAGCCGGGACAAAGAAACCCGGTCGACCCCTTCGGGCCTTGAGGAGAATGATATGTCGGACTTGATCATCGAATTCAGGAATATCGCGCCATCACCCGAAGCCTGTCTGTCGGCGGCGCCGGTTTCGGGAACCGACGGTTGCAGCTACACCATTCCCTTGCACGACGAAGGCAGCGATTTGGTGCGCCCGGTGCGCTTCGACCGGCGGGGCGACCAGTTCGTCCTTTCGCCGGCCAACGGCGGCGACCTCCTGACTTGGGTCGGTTCGCACGACAACCTTCCGAACATCCTAACGACGGTCCGGGTCCTCCATGGCCTGACCCAGGGCACCACCCTCGGCCGGACCGCCGGCGGCGCCATGACCTTGAGCGTTCTCGCTCACTACATCACTACCGGAGTTGTGATCGACCCCGACATGCTACCCGAGGAGAGCCGGATGTTCATCGCCTCGGCGATGCTCGACGTCTTGACCGATTCGACCGAGGCTGGGATCAGCGCCTTGCTCGGCCGGCTCACCATCCTGCGGGGCCAGGATTGGCTCGGAGCCGAAGCGCGGGAGCGGGTGCGCGTGATCACCGGGATGACCGATTTGATCCCGCAGTACCGGGCCTTCCGCCAGCATTTCCTCAGCGAGGAGGAGTTCGCCGGCTGGGAGACGGCCAGCGTCGAACAGCGACGGCAGATCGAGGCCATCGCCAGCTTCGCCCGCAGCGTGATACTGGCCAACGCCTTCGACCGGCCCCTGCGGTATTCGGCCGGCTTTCGCGCCGCCGAATCGACTTATCAGGCCATGCATCAGGCGGACATCGAGGCCGGACGCTTGCCCGATTTTTGCGCGACCCTCGAGACGGCCCTCCGCCAGCTTCGCGGCGACCGTGGCCTGCCTCCGAACTACCTGGACGATTGCCGGCTAGCCTCGAGCTTGGTCGACCGTCCCGCCGACGAGGCGGTCCGCGAGACCCTGCACCGGGACCTTCTTTCGGCGGCCGGGCAGCGCGAGCTTCAAGAGGCAATCGATGATGAAAGCGCCGACGCCAACATGCGGGTGGAATGGCTGATCCAGCAGGGCGACGACTCCAACGGCGGACGGATCGGGGAAGTGCTGGCCGTGATGCTTCCGCAGGTTCATCATGGGGCGTCGGGCTCCGTGACCATGGACGCGGCTCCGTTCATCGTCGGCCTCAACACCCTGATCGACTCCCAGAGCGGCCGCCGCCGCGAGTATTTGCTGGCCGCCCTGGCGGTGGTGCGCCGGTTCTTCCCGGAGTCCGGCGCGTATCCGGCGGTGCGCGGCTTCGTCGACGGCGAATTCCAGGAGCTGAACTGGACGCTCGGCGACGAGGACCGGCAATTGCTTCGCCAGTTTCTCCGCTCCTTGGAAAGTCGTCTCGGATCCAGCCAGGAGCGCAGCGATATCCTGCTGCCGGTCCTTGAAGGCGCGGTCTGCGCCGTCGGGGCCGCCGGCCTGCTCAGCAGCCATTTGATCCCGGAAGTCGGCGAGTCGCCCGACCTGCAATTGGGCTTGGGCACCGCCTCGGCGACCCTGGCCGGGGCGGGTTGCACCGCCTTGATCGGCCATTACCTCTGGCCGGCGATCACCAACGACGTCCACAACCGCTATGCCTGGGATGGCTTCACCGCCCTGGGCGGTGGCTTGGTGGCCGGAGGGCTCTACTTCCTGCTCAGCTTCCTCCTGCGGGGAGAGGGGAGCGGCCCCGGCATCGAGATCCGCTTCCCGGTGGACCCCTATGGGCCTTAAATAAATTCCGCAACTTGCGCCCCCTCTCGGCGAAATTAGGGCAAATCATCCAAGGGGCTCGGGTCTCTTCGTCCTCCGTGCAGGTGTGGCACGGTGCCGCGGCGGGACTTTCTTTACATGCAGGCGGCACGTCTTTCTCACTCGTCTTCGGAAAACCTCGATCTTTCTCCGACGCAAAGGCGCGAGTACCTTTCCTTGCAAAAGGAAAAGGACCCCGAGCTGCGCGATCAGGCTTTGCTCGCCTTGGCCGGCCGGCTGGAGCGGTCGGAGCGGTTCAGCGCCGCGACCCAAATCTATTCGGTGCTGCAGCAAGGCTCGTCGGGGGTTTCGGATCGGGCCCGCGGCCGGCTTCAAGCCTTGCTTGGCTCGGGAACTTTCGGAGCTCAGGCCGAAGCGGCCCTGGGTCAGCTATTCAGTGGGATCGCAGACCCGGCGGCCTTGGCCGCGATGGGTGCGGCCGGAGCCACTTACCGGCTGGTCCGCTTGGCCACCCTGAGCCGGCTGGCCGCCGTCCCCCATGCCGGGCTGCTCACTCGCGGCTGGGGCGCCCGGAGCTTGGCCTCCAGCTTGGCCTTCGCCGCCGAGGGCGGGGTCTTCCCGGCGGCTCATCGCTGGGCGGCCCGGGCTTCAGGTTCGAAGCCAGCGGCGGCCGGCTTCGGCGAGGAAATTCTTTCCAGCTATTGCTTCCTGGGGGGATTGCGCTTGGCGGCCTTCGCCAGTGGCGGCTTGACTCGGGGACGGTCCTTGGGATGGGGGACCGGCTTGTTACGGCAGGGCTCGATGCTAGGCGGGATTCTGCTCGGATCGGGCCTGGAAAAATCCCTCGGCCTGAGAGCCGAAGCGGCTTGGGCCTCGACCTTGGCCCAGTCCTTGGCGACCTTGCTCCATTTCAACGCCGCCGGCGCGCTGTTCCGCAGCTTGAGCGGCGCGCGCTTTCAAAGCTGGGAGAAGGGGATCGATCTTCAAATCCGAAAGCTGGAGACCGGCTTGCCGTTTGCCCGGAGCTTGGACCCCAGCTTCGCCGGCTCGCGCTTGGCCCCGGCTCCAGCCGGAGAACTGGTTTGGAGGATGGCCGATGGAGGGAATGACGGCAAGCCCTTGCTCCGAGGGCAGAAGGTTCCGCCGCTGACGCTGACATTCGATGAAACTCTGGCTCCAAGAGCACGCGGAGTAACGACTCCCAAGGCAGAGGCAAAAACCCAAGCCCCATCGTCTCCTATTGCAAATCCGGAGCTGGAAGTGATTTTCACGCTGGCCATGGCGGGTTCCTCTCGGAACAAGCCGCGCTTCGACGCGGAGATGAGCTCCTTGCCCAAAAAATTGGAGAAAATGAACGAAGCGCAGCTCCAAACGGTCGTCAAGCAGATCGTGACCCAGATCATAGAAAATCCGCTT
>DATEDP010000111.1 GCA_035281585.1 bacterium | reverse complement strand
CCTGTTCAGCGTCAATGCCCGGGCTCCCTTCTTCCTCAGCGAGGCCTTGGGCCTTAAAATGAAGCAGCGCGGCCGGGGCAAAATTGTCAACATCGCCGATTGGGCGGCGCTGCGGCCTTACACCCAGTATGTCCCCTACTGCGCCAGCAAAGCGGCCTTGGTCGCGGTCAGCCAAGGCTTGGCCAAATCGCTGGCCCCTCGGGTCCAGGTCAACACCATCCTACCCGGACCGGTGATGTGGCCTGACGATCTGGGTCCCGAAGTGCTGCGCTCGGTGCTGAGCCAAACTCCGCTGCAACGGATCGGAAAGCCCGAGGACATCGCCCACGCCGTGAAGTTCCTGATCGAGGGCGACTACATGACCGGGTCGCTGATCCACGTCGATGGAGGAAGGAGCATCAAGTAATGTATCGGGTCGTCAAAGAATTGAGCTTTTGCTACGGCCACCGCCTGCTCGACTACGATGGCAAATGCGCCCATCCCCATGGCCACAACGGCTTGGTCCAGATCGAATTCGGCGCCGGCCAGCTCGACCGTCGCGGCATGGTCATCGACTTCGTCGACATCAAGGCCGCAGTGAAGCGTTTTCTCGATGAGGAGCTCGATCACAAAATGCTGCTCCGTCGCGACGACGTCTTGGTCAAGGTCCTCCAGGATCTGGGCGAGCCGATTTTCGTGATGGAAGACAATCCCACCGCCGAGAACATCGCCCGGCTCATCTTCGAGGATGCCAAGAAACGGGGCTTGCCGGTGCTTTCGGTCCGGCTCTGGGAAACGCCCTCTTCTTACGCCGAATACCGGGAGGAGGAAAGCCGGTGAAGATCTACACCAAGAAAGGCGACCGCGGCCAAACCTTCCTCTTCGGCGGCGGCCCCTACCCCAAAGACAGCGAGCGGATCGCGGCTTACGGCGAGGTCGATGAGCTGAACAGCGTCGTCGGCTGCGTCATCGCCGCCTTGAAAAAAGCGGAGCCTTTGGCCGATCGCCTGCTCGAGATCCAAAAGCAGCTCTTCGTCGTCGGGGCCGAGCTGGCGACGGTCACTCCCTCGCCGGAGATGGCCGCCGGCTTCATCCAAGCCGCCCACAGCCAGGCCCTGGAGCAAGACATCGACGCCTGGGAAAACGAGCTCGAGCCGCTGAAGAAATTCGTCCTCCCCGGCGGTGAAGCGGCCGCGGCCTTCCTTCATCAAGCCCGCACCGTCTGCCGCCGGGCCGAACGGGCGGTGGTCAAGCTCTCCCACGACCAGGCCATCCGCTCCGACCTGCTGATCTACCTCAATCGGCTTTCGGACTGGTTCTTCGTCCTGGCCCGGCTGGTCAACAAACGGGCCGGAGTTCCCGACATCCTCTGGCAAGGGATCCTTCAAGCATGAGCAAGCTGGCCCGTCGCCTGGGATTCTTCTCCCTCGCCGTCTATGGCGTGGGCGACATCCTCGGCGCCGGAATCTACGCCTTGGTCGGCAAGGTCGTCGGCTCGGCCGGCAGCGGGGCCTGGCTGACTTTCTTGGTGGCGGCGGTGGTGGCCGGGCTGACCGGCTTGAGCTATGCCGAGCTCAGCGCCCGATTTCCGGTGGCCGGCGGCGCCGCGGCCTTCGTCGGCCGGGCCTTTCCGGGCCGCTTCGCCGGCACCATGATCGGCGTCCTGGTCCTCGGCACCGGCTTGGTCTCGGCTTCCACGGTCACCGTCGCCTTCGGCAACTACCTGCAAGAGATTTTCCCGGCCTTCCCGCCGGTGATCGGCCGGCTCCTCCTGGTCGGGAGCATGTCCTTCCTCAGCTTTTGGGGAATCCAAGAATCGGCCCGGGTCAATGCCGTCCTGACCTCGGTCGAGGTCGGCGGCTTGCTGGCGGTGATCGTGGCCGGCTTCGTCGGCCTGGGCTCTCAAGATCTCGGAGCCTTCGGTCAAAAGCTGTTGCACGACTGGAACTATGCCGGCGTGATCGGAGGCATCACCATCGCCTTCTATGCCTACATCGGTTTCGAGGACCTCAGCAATTTGGCCGAGGAAAGCAAGCATCCGGCCCGCGATCTGCCGCGGGCCATCTTGATCGCCCTGGCCATCGCCACCGTTCTCTACATCTCGGTGGCGCTGGTCCTGCTGCTCCTCGTTCCCCGGGAAGCCATCGGCGAGTCCAAGACGCCGCTGCTGCTGGTCTTCGAAGCGGTGGGCTGGAACAAGGTGCCGGAATATTTCGCCATCGTCGCGATCCTGGCCATCGCCAACACCGGCCTGGTCAACCTCATCATGGCCTCCCGCTTGATTTACGGCATGTCCGAGGAGAAATTGCTTCCGCCGATGTTCGGCCGGGTCCATGCCCGGCGGAGCACGCCTTGGATCGGCGTCCTGGCCGCCGGCGGCATCGTGCTCTTGCTGGTCTTCACCGGCAGCCTCAAGGCCCTGGCTCAAACGACGAGCTTGTTGATCCTCGGCGTCTTCTTCTTCGTCCACTTGAGCCTGCTCAAGGTCAAAAAGCGGAAGGAGCCCCACGAAGGCATGGTCGTGCCTTGGATCTTTCCGATCCTGGGCGCCCTGAGCTGCCTGGCCTTGGTTTTCACTTTTCCGGCCGAAGTCTTCCTGCGCAGCGGCATTTTATTGAGCCTGGGATTTTTAGTTTGGCTCGCGCAGAGAAGGCGTTGATCATCTTGTCATTCCGAGGAGCGAAGCGACGAGGAATCCTTGCGGAGGCCCTTAATGACAAGAGGTTCCGCAAGGATCCCTCACTTCGTTCGGGATGACCCCTCCGGCTCACATCCAAGCCCGGAACATGTGCCAAAACCGCTCCCGCCGCCGGCGCCAAGCCGGCCGCTGTTCCCATTCCTCGAGCCGGATCTCCCGGGAGTCGAGCAAGTCGCGTTCGAACTGGGCTTCCAGCTCCCGGGCCGCCGCCGCGTCGCGACCGACCAGGTTCAATTCCAAATTATGGAAGAAGCTCAAGTGGTCGATGTTGGCCGTTCCGACCGTGAACCAGCTTCCGTCGATCACCGCGGTCTTGGCGTGCATCATCCGGGGCTGGAACTCGAAGATCCGGACGCCGTCGCGCAGCAGACGCGAATAATTGTGCTGCGAAGCCCAGCGGGCCATCGGCACGTCGCTCGGACCGGTGCAGAGGATACGAACCGCGACCCCGCGCTTGGAAGCCCGGCGGAGGGCCCGCAACATGCCGCGGTCGGGGATGAAATAGGCATTGGCCAACTCGATGCGCCGCTCGGCGTGGACGATGGCCCCGAGGTATTCCTGGCGGATCAGGTTGAGGCGGCGAACTCCGAAGCTCGGAACGAGCTGGATCCCGTCCTCGCCCCAGCGTTGGCGCCGCCGTCGGCTCAGCCGGCGAAGCACCTGCTCCCGGCCTTCCCAAGAATAATCGAAGAGCGTTTGCAACCGGCCGACCAGATGAGGGTCGGTCATCCGGACTCCGGCGTCGCGCCAATTCTCGGCCATCAGGTTGAAGCCGCCGAGGAAGCCGACTTGGCTGTCGACGAGCAGGACCTTGCGGTGATCGCGGCGGCGGAGCTTGCGCGGCAGGGGGAAAAACGGGTGGTACTCCTGGACCTGAACGCCGTTCTCTTCGAGCATGAACCAAAGGCCCTCGGAAGCTTCGCGGCTCCCGACCGAGTCGTAGAGGACCCGGACTTTCAAGCCTTGCTGGGCCTTCACCGCCAAGAGCTCGGCGAAGGGTTGGCCGACGGCGTCGTCCTGAAAGATATACATCTCGACGTCGACGCTGCGTTTCGCCGCTTTCACGGCCTCGCGCCAAGCCCCGAAATAGTCGTCGGGCTCGAAAAAAAATTGCAGGCTGGAATTCAAATTTCGACCCAGGACTGGAAAGTGGCGGCCTGGCCGGCCGGCAGGCCGGCTTCGTCGAGGAGGTTCCAGACCGTGCCGCCGGACATGCGGAAGCGGCGGCCGCTTTTGGAGATGCGGACCCCCGAATAATTCTCGATGAAGCCTTTTTCGGCGACCTCGGCCAAAAGCCGGGCCCGCTCCTCACGAATCGGCGCCTCGGCGGTGAGCCGCGAGGGAGTCCGGGTGAACTCCTCCCACTCCATCTCCCAGAGATTGAGAGCAGCCCGGTTGCCGTAATTCAAGATCGGATCGACCTCGGTGCCGTGGCTCAGAATCGGAAAAGCCACCGAATCGAGGGCCAGGACCGGGTCGCCGGCCGGCGGAACCAAGTCCTTTCCCAACCAATGGTGATAGCTCCGCAGCAGGCAATGGGCATGGCTTTGGAGATTGAATGGGGCCTGCTTCATTTCTCCTCCACCCGGATCCAGAGATCCTCGCCTTCAATCTCGACCGGAAAGGTCCGGACGCTCAGCTCGACCGGCGCCTTGCCGCAATGGCCGATCTTGACGCAATGGCCGTCGCGAATGTCGAACTGCCAATTGTGCGAGGAGCACATCACGGTGTAGCGCGAAACCAAGAGGCTCTTGGAAAGCGGGTAATCGGCGTGGGGGCAGGCGTCCTTGATCGCGTAAAACTCGTCCTCGACCCGAAAAAGGGCGATGGTGAAGCGGTCGAGCGGAATCGCCTTGGCCTTGCCCGGCTCCAAGTCGCCGAGCTTCCCGCCGTAGACCCGGCCGGCGACGACTTCGGCCCGGTATCGCTTCGGCACATACTCCACCCCAAAGGCTCCGTGGCCGGTCAGGATGTCATTTTGCGGATCTTTGGACATGGTGTTTCGATTATCGCCGCTCGGCCCCGAAAAATTAAATAAAATTCAGTTTGATCCGATATGAGGAACGATTTACCAATGCAGCGGACAAAGTTCGGGCTTGTATTGATAAGTTATAGCCGTATAAAAAACCGCTGCCAGCACGACGATCAAGATAATCATAGGGACTCGCTTCTTCATAATGACCTCCCGTCCGCAAGCTCTCATCTGAAGCCTCAATCATAGCTCCTGGAATTTCTCTTCAGTCGAGGCCTGCTCTCTTTTCAATAATTGCGCGTTGAAAGCGACAATGATCGTGCTCAGACTCATGAAGACCGCCCCCAGCGCCGGGCTGAGGAGTATTCCGATCTTGTAAAGCACTCCCGCGGCCAAAGGGACCGCGACCGTATTGTATCCGGTCGCCCACAATAGATTCTGGATCATTTTTCGATAGGTTGCCTTTCCAAAGAGGATTAAGGCCGCGATATCTTTGGGATTGCTATTCACCAGAATAATGTCCGCGGTCTCCGCTGCCACGTCCGTCCCCGACCCTACGGCGATCCCCACATCCGCCTGCGCCAAGGCCGGCGCATCGTTGACACCATCTCCGGTCATGGCCACGAACTCGCCCTCGGCCTGCAATTCTTTGACAATCTCCACTTTCTGATGAGGAAGGACCTCGGCGAAGTATCCATCTAATCCTAATTCCTTGCTGACCGCTTCAGCCACAATTTGGTTATCCCCCGTGGCCATCATGATCTTGATCTTATTCCGTCGGAAGGTTTCGATTGCCTTGGAACTCTCCGGACGAACCTTGTCGGCCAACGCGATGAACCCGGCAATTTTGTCCCGAACCACCACAAAAACCACGGTTTCGGCGGCATTGGTAAAGGCGCCATTTGGATACTCAAGGTTTTTTTCTTTCAGGTAGCCCGGGCTGACAACCTTCACCTCCTTACCCTCCACCACCGCTTCAATTCCCTTGCCAGTAAGATTTTTAAAGGCGTCGGCCTTGAGCGAGCTCAATTTCAGCCTTTTTGCCTCCTTCAGAATTCCTACGGCGATGGGGTGCTCGGAATTCTGCTCCAATGCCGCCGCAAGACGGAGAATTTCTTCCCGAGAAAAATCAGCCGTGGCCGTTTCAAACCGGATGACGCCAAATTCACCCAAGGTGAGGGTCCCGGTTTTGTCGAAGACGATGGTGGAGATCTTTCGGGAATTCTCAAAGGCCGTGCGATTGCGGATCAAGAGGCCGCTCTGGGCCGAAAGGGCGGTGGAGATCGCCACCACTAAGGGAACGGCGAGACCAAGGGCGTGAGGGCACGAGATGACCATGACCGTCACCATTCGCTCCAAAGAGAAAACAAGCGACTCGCCCCAAAGTATCCAAAAGGTAAAAGTGCCGATCCCGGTAACGAGCGCGATGATCGTCAACCACTGAGCGGCCCGATCGGCCAGCCGTTGTGTCTTGGATTTTGTTTTTTGGGCTTCCTGGACAAGATGGATGACCTTTGCCAGGTAGGAATCTTTGCCCGTGTGAAGGACCTTAATTCTCAGAGAGCCGCTTCCATTGATGGAGCCGCCGATCACTTGGTCACCTTCTCCCTTTTTGACTGGCTTGGATTCCCCGGTGAGCATGGATTCGTTAAGGTGACTTTCGCCCTCCAAAATTTCTCCATCGGCAGGAACTTTTTCTCCCGGCTTAATGAGAATCATGTCTCCCTTGTCGAGCTCCTCCAGCGGGATATCCTCTATTTGATCCCCTTTTATGCGATGGGCGGTGGAAGGCATCAACTGGACCAATAGCTCAAGGGCCCGCGAGGCCCCCAAGATGGATTTCATCTCCAGCCAGTGGCCGAGGAGCATGATGTCGATCAGGGTGACGAGCTCCCAAAAGAAATCCATCCCCTGCAATCCAAAGACGATCGCGGAGCTGTAGATATACGCCACCGAGATTGCGAGACCGATAAGCGTCATCATTCCCGGGCTTTTGCCCTTCAATTCGGAATAGAGGCCTTTTAAAAAAGGCCAGCCGCCGTAGAAGTAGACGATGGAGGAGAGAAACAAGAGGATCTCCATGTCTCCCCGAAAGCGCAGATTTATGCGAAGGAGACCTTGGATCATGGGGGAAAGAGCCATGATGGGAAAGGTCAAGGCCAGGGAGATCCAAAAACGTTTTTTGAAATCCTTGATCATCATCCGGTGATGATCATGCCCCTCGCGGTGAGAATGAAGCTCCATTGAATGGTCCCCGATCTTAGAATTGCTTTAAAAGCGGCCGTGCCGCATCCGCCAATACTCGGCCGAGGTCGATCTTATTTGTGGAATGGGGGATGGTGTTGGTTGTAACGACCTCTCCCGCTCCCGCGTTCAGCAAATCCTCATAGGCCGAGCCGGAAAATATCCCATGAACGCCGATGCAGATCGGCGCTTTAAATCCGGCTCGTTTCAAACGGCGGATCGTTTCCATCATGGTATTGCCGGTGGAAATAATGTCATCCACCAGGACGGGCCTATGGTTCTGCCAAACGTTTAGGCCGGAAGCGGAAACGGTGACCTTTCGGTCGCCCCGGCGCTCCTTGTGGAGGATCACAAAGGGTGCCTTGGCTCCCTCCGCGATCTTGGAGACCCACTGCTCGCTTTCTTGGTCGGGCCCGATAAGAAAGGGTTTTCGCACTCGCCGCCGGATCCAGCCTGCGATTGCAGGCGCCGCAGGAACGACCCGGGTGGGGATCGTATAAACTTCCGAGAGGCTGCGGTAACGATGGAGATGGGGGTCCACCGTGACCAGCCAATCGAATCGGCCGGATAAAAGATTGGCAAAGCTTTTCGAAGTGACCGCCTCGCCTTGATGGAAGGATTTATCTTGGCGCATATAGGGGAGGTAGGGCGCAACGAGCCCGATGGGACTTGCGCCTTGAGCCCGCAAGGTTTCGGCAAGGAAAATGAGCTTAAGGATTTTTGGATCCGGTTGGCTCAAATCGGCCGCAATGACCGCGTGGCGATTGCCGCAAGCGGATCGAATCCGCAGGTAAGTTTCGCCGTCAGGGAAAGACCGGGCCTCGAGCTTCCCTCTTTCAGCCGGAAGAAACCGGCAAAGACTTCGAGCTAAATGCCCCCAATCCTCGCTGGGAAAAATTAAAGGCTTCATCAAACCTTCACGTCGATAAGATTCAAATGCACCGAAAGATAGTCAAAGGAATAGGCCAGCTCGCCCCGAGTCTCCGCGAAAATGCTGAGAAGCGGCTGCCCTTTTTCGACCCGATCTCCCAGCCGGACATGGATCTCGACGCCGGCAGCGGGGGCGGCCGGGGCTCCCGCGAACTTGGCGACCCGAGCCAGCTTTCGATTGTCGATTTGTGCCACCTGACCTGGGCTTTTTGCTTCGAGGACGTAAGAAAAGTCCGCGCGGGGCGGCTCTCTCATTCCCCCCTGAGCCTCGCAAATCGCCCGAAATTTTTTCAAGGCTCGCCCGTCATTCAATATGGATTCCGCCGTTTCAAACCCTCGACCGACGTCGACCTTGCCCGAAAGCTCCAACAGGGCTCCCGCCAAGACCAGAGCTCGGCGCCTGAGGTCTTGAGGAGCTTGGGGGTCGCCCCGAAGGATGGATAAGACATCCATGGCCTCCAAGGCCGGACCAATCCCTCGCCCGACCGGTTGGGAGCCATCCGTCATGACCGCCTTCAACTTCATTCCCAAGCGGGATCCGATCATTTCCAATACCTTGATGAGCTTGACCGCTTCCTCGGCCGAACGGACCTTGGCCGTAGGGCCGACCGGCACATCGAGAACGAGATGGGTTGAGCCGGCGGCGGCCTTCTTGGAAAGCACCGATGCCACCAATTGGCCTTCGCTATCCAGGTCCAAGGCCCGCTCAATCCGGATCAAGGTGTCATCCGCGGGGCTTAGATGGACCGCCCCACCCCAGAGGATGCATCCACCTTCCTGCTCCACGACTTTCCGCATCTGAGGTAGGGAGAGGTCGACCGGAGCCAAAACCTCCATGGTGTCGGCAGTGCCGGCGGGTGAAGTGATGGCCCGCGAGGAAGTCTTGGGCATGGTCAGGCCCAGGCAGGTCACAATGGGAACGATGAGCAGGGTCGTTCGATTGCCGGGCAAACCTCCGACGCTATGCTTGTCAACAATGGGTCCATTATCCCATTTCAGTTGATCGCCCGCCTGAACCATCGCCCGGGTGAGATAGAAGATTTCGTCATGGGTCATGCGGCTGCCCGCGCAGGCCGTCACGAAGGAGGACAATTCGACGTCCGAGTAAAATCCGGCGGTGATATCCCGCATGATCTCCTGATAGGCCCCTTCCTCCAGGCTCTTTCCGTAGACCTTCGACCTCAAATGACTTAAGGAATCCAGGGCCGGCGCATGAGAAAAGTGCGCCGTTTCTCCCTCTTGCGGCGCAAGAAGGCGCCAAGCTGCCTCCGAGAGGCCCGCTTCTTCCAGAATGAGGAAATCTCCACTAACCATATTTAAGGTCGCGATGATGCTTTTGGAAGAAGTGGTGATGAGAACCCGAGAGTGGGCCGTGAAGCCCTCGGCCCGGCAAATGTGGCAGTCCTCCCGCATGTAAACCACCGGTTCCTGGTGGGTATTGATCCCCATCCGGCGGAGACGGAGCGTGGAGGCGTGATTTATCACCGGCGTTGAATTCATAAGGAAAATCTTTCTTTGTCAGGTCATAGCGGCCGGCTGCTGATAAAAATCATCCCGCATTCATGACCTCTCTCATGTTCTTTGATGGCCTTTTCTTGGAAGCTCGGGAAAAGGAAGGAGTCATATATGCGAAAAATCATCTCATTAATCGCTTTCATCATGGTCATGGGACTCGGTGCGCATTTGAACTCAGCAATGGGCGCCGAGCAAAAATTTGATGTGGATCAAGCCATCGCCGCCGGAGACCACAAAGGCTTGGCCGAATATTATAGGGCTCAGGCTGAGGATTACAGGAAAAAAGCAGCGGCTCACGATACCATGCACACGGATTATAAAAAGAGCCACGTCCACTACAAAGGCATGGAAAATACCTTCCAGGCCCATTGCTCCCAGCTGAAGGAGAAAGCCTTGGAAACGGCGGCAAAGTACGACCAAATGGCTCAAGACGAAGAGAAACTCGTCAAGGGAAAGTGAAGCCTACGGAGGGCGCACTACGCGCGGCATTTGATCTTTGCAGCCGAAAGGATCAAAATTCCGCCATGAACCTGATCTTCCCCGGCGCCGACTACCCGCACAAGCCGAACGCCTTCGGCACTCCGATCGCGGCTGAAGCCGAGGGCCGCCGGATCTACCTCCTGGTCGACGACCAGATCGATCCGCACCAAGCCAAGGCCGTGGCCCTTTATTTTCACGGCAATGCCGAGGTGGTGGAGGATCTCGACTATGTCCCGCCCTTCTTCCGACGCGAAACCTGGCTCACGGTCCTGGTCGAATTTCCGGGCTATGGTCACTGTCCGGGCGTTCCCGGCGAAAGCTCATTTTACCAGGCCGGGCTGGACGCCTACGACTATGTCGCCAAGAATCTCTGTCCGGGCCTTCCGGTGGTGGTGGCGGCCTGGTCGCTGGGCACGCCGGCGGCGATGTATCTGGCGGCCCAGCGCAAGGTCGCCCATTTATTCCTGCTCTCGGCCATGACCTCGATGGTCGAGGTGGCCCAGGCCCTCTATCCGATGACGCCGGACCTTTATTTCAAGGATGCCCGCTTCGAGGTGAAGGGCTTTTGGGACAAGATCCAAGCGCCGGTGACCCTCATTCATGGCGATGAGGACGAGATCGTTCCGGTGAACATGAGCCGGGAGCTCAAGCGCCATTGGCAGGATCAAGCCGAGCTCTATGAAATCCCCGAGGGCGGGCACAACGACATTTACCTATTGGGCGCGGCGACGATCCGGCAGTCGCTGGAGAAGATTGCGAAAGGTCTGACCGGGGCATCCTGAGCGGCAAATGTCATCCTGGACGAAGGATGACGGGCTTTTATAACGGCACGTTGAGCTGAAGCTTCGCCGCTTCCGACATCTTGTCGGGACCCCAGGGCGGCTCCCAGACCAAATCGACTTTCACCTCGCCGATCCCCTCGATGGTTTGGACCTTCGATTGGACTTCGCCGGGCAAGGAACCGGCCACCGGGCACATCGGCGAGGTCAGGGTCATGTCGAGCCGCACGTTCTTGCTCTCGTCGATATCGATCTTGTAGATCAGTCCCAGCTCGTAGATGTTCACCGGAATCTCGGGGTCGTAGCAAGTCGACAGCATTTCGATCACCTTTTGCTCCAGCACCGATTTATCGATGGGCGTAACCGTCATCGCCGGCCTCCTCCGCTTCAGTCGAGACGGTCTCGCCGGCATTTTTCAGGGCCGAGCGCAGCGTGTGCCAGGCCAGGCTGGCGCACTTGACCCGCGAGGGAAACTCGCAGACGCCGGAGAAGACCTCCAGCTTGCCCAGCCCTTCCGGCACCGGCGCGTGGGGCTTCCCGGTGACCATCTGGTGGAATTTTTGGAAAAGCTCCTCGATCTCGGCCTCGCTCTTGCCCTTGACCGAGCTGGTCATCATCGAGCTCGAGGCTTTGGAGATCGCGCAACCCGAGCCGAGGAAGCCGATGTCGGCCAGCTTGTCACCGTCCATCTTGAGGTAGACGGTGAGCTGATCGCCGCAGAGCGGGTTATAGCCCTCGGCCTGACGGTTGGCGTCCTCGAGCTTGCGGTAATTCCGCGGCTGCTTGTTATGGTCGAGGATGACCTCTTGGTAAAGTTCGCTCAATTCCGACATCAGCCGAACACCTCTTTCACCTTGCGGAGCGAGCGCGCCAGGACGTCGAGCTCTTCCTTGGTGTTGTAGAAAGCCATCGAGGCCCGGGCGGTGGCCGCCAGGCCCAGCCGTTTCATCAGCGGCATGTTGCAGTGATGGCCGGTGCGAATCGCGACGCCCTCGAGGTCGAGCACCGTCCCGATGTCATGGGGATGGATGTCGCCCATCGTGAAGGAGAGGACGCTGGCCTTCTCCTTGGCGGTGCCGACGATCTTGAGTCCCGGGATCTCCTGGAGCAGGGCGGTGCCGTACTCGAGCAGCTCGTGCTCGTAGGCTGCGGCGCCGCCGAAGCAGATGCTGTTCAGGTAATCGACCGCCGCGCCCAAGCCGATCGCGCCCGAGATGTCGGGGGTGCCGGCCTCGAATTTATAGGGAACGACGTTGTAAGTGCTCTTCTCGAAAGTGACCGAGGAGATCATGTCGCCGCCGCCCTGCCAAGGCGGCATCGCCTCGAGCAGATGAGCCTTGGCGTAGAGCACGCCGATGCCGGTGGGGCCGAAGAGCTTGTGGCCCGAGAAGACGTAGAAGTCGGCGTCCAAAGCCCGGACGTCGACCTTGAGATGAGGCACGGCCTGGGCGCCGTCGATCAGCACCGGCACGCCCTGGGCGTGGGCCTGCTCGATCATCCAGCGAACCGGATTGATCGTGCCGAGGCCGTTGGAAACCTGGTTGACCGCCAGCAGCTTGGTCTTGGGGCCGAGCAGCTTCTCGAATTCTTCCAAAATCAGCTCGCCGGCGTCGTTGATCGGCACCACCTTGAGGACCGCGCCGCTCCGCTCGCAGAGCATCTGCCAGGGCACGATGTTGGAATGATGCTCGAGGTTGGTGATCAGGATCTCGTCGCCCGGCTTGATATTTTTCCAGCCCCAGCTCTGGGCCACCAAATTGATCGCCTCGGTCGCGCCGCGGACGAAGATAATCTCGCGGGCTTCCTTGGCGTTGAGAAAATGCTGGATCTTGGTCCGAGCGTGCTCGTACTCCTCGGTGGCCTTCTCGCTCAGCATGTGGACGCCGCGATGGATGTTGGCGTTCTCCGATTCGTAGTACTTGGCCAGTCGGTCGATGACGATCTGGGGCTTCTGCGAAGTCGCGGCATTGTCGAGATAGACCAAGGGCTTGCCCTGGGCCAGGGTCGAAAGGATCGGGAAGTCCTTGCGCAGCCTTTGGACATCCCAATGGAGGCCGGCATTCGTCGCCGGCTTGGCTTGGACCGAGGTCTGGCTCACGCGGCCTCCTTTCCCGGCATCAGCCGCGAGAAAATCAAGCCCTTGAGGCGCTCGCGCAGCGGTTCGTGGGGCAAGGCCGCCAAGAGGTCGCTGGCGAAGGCGTAGGTCAGCAGGCTCCGGGCCAGGCTCTGGTCGATGCCGCGGGACCGGAGGTAGAAGACCTGGTTCTCGTCGAGCCGGCCGATGGTGGCGCCGTGGCTGCATTTCACATCGTTGGCGAAAATTTCGAGCAAGGGCTTGGTGTTGACCAAGGCCTCGTCGGAGAGCAGCAGGTTTTTGTTGGTCTGCTGGGAGGAAGTCTGCTGGGCGTCGGGCTTCACCAGGATCCGGCCGTCGAAGACGGCCTGAGATTGGCCGTCGAGGATGCCCTTGTAGAGCTCGACGCTGCCGCCGTGAGGCTTGGCGTGCTCGATATTGGTGTGGTGATCGACGTGCTGCTTGCCGGTCACCATGTAAAGCCCGTTCAGAGCGCCGAAGGCGCCCTCGGCGTCGAGGACGGTCTCGATGTCGTGGCGGGCCAGGGCCGCGCCGAGCGAGATCGAATGGTTGGCATAGCGGCTGTCGCGCTCCTGATGGACGCCGATCGAGGCGACGTGGAAGGCCGACTCGCTTTCGCCCTGGAGCTTGACGTGCTCGAGCTGGGCGCCCGCCTCGACCAGGATCTCGGTCACCGCGTTGGTGAAGTAGGAGCCGGCGCCGACGTAGGTCTCGATCACCGAGGCCTTGGACCCGGCCTCGGCCAGGATCAAGACCCGGGGGTGGGAGATCGTCGCCTGACCGTTGGAACGAGAGACGAAGAGCAGCTGGATCGGGGCCGCCACTTCGACGCCCTTCGGCAGGCAGATGAAGGCGCCGTCGCTTAAGAAAGCCGCGTTCAAGGCCGCGAAAGCCCGGTCCTCCACCTTCACCCGGCTGCCGAGCGCGGCTTCGATCCGGGCCGGCTCTTCCAGCAAGGCTTGGGCCAGGCTCTTGACCTTCACCCCCGCCGGCAGGCCGTTCAAATCCGAAAGCACCGGATGGAAAAATCCGTTGAGGAAAACCAGCCGCGGCCCCGGCAAAATGCTGAAGGCCAGGCGATGCATCTCCTCGAGCGTGAAATTGGCCAGCTCCTTGTCCTTGGCTAAGCGGAAATCGCCTTCGGCGATGCCTTGGACGCCGGTGTACTTCCAGGCCTCCAAGCGGCGAGTCGGAAAACCCAAGTCCGCGAAGCGCTCCAAGCCTTGGCGGCGGAGGTTCCGCCAGAAAGCCGGGCCGGCCAGCGGCCTTTCCTGATCGAACTGCTCTTGGAAATTGGTCGCCATCGCCTAGGCCCCCGCCGCTTTCGCTTCCTGGCCCAGGACCCAGCCGTAGCCCCGCTCCTCGAGGTGGAGGGCCAGCTCCTTGTCGCCGGAAGTCACGATCTGGCCGGCCGAGAGGACGTGGACCTGGTCGGGCACGATGTAATCGAGGAGCCGCTGGTAGTGGGTGACCAGGATGATGCCGCGCTCGGAATTGCGCAGGGCATTGACCCCGCCGGCCACGATCTTGAGCGAGTCGATGTCGAGGCCGGAGTCGGTCTCGTCGAGCAGGGCCAGCTTGGGATCGAGCATGGCCATCTGCAAAATCTCGTTTCGCTTCTTCTCGCCGCCCGAGAAGCCCTCGTTGACGCCGCGGTTGAGGAAGCCGGGGTCCATCTGGAGCAGCTTCATCTTCTCCTTGACCAAGGCCAGGAAGTCGATGGCGTCGAGCTCTTCCTGGCCGCGGTGCTTGCGGATCGCGTTGAGCGCGGTCTTCAGGAAATGGGCGTTGCTCACGCCGGGAATTTCGATCGGGTATTGAAAGGCCAGGAAGATCCCTTCGCGGGAGCGCTCTTCGACGTCCATCGCCAGCAGGTTTTTGCCCTGGTAGCGGACCTCGCCCTGGGTGACCTCGAAGTTCTCGCGGCCGGCCAGGACCTGGGCCAAGGTGCTCTTGCCCGAGCCGTTGGGGCCCATGATGGCGTGGACTTCGCCGGCCTTCACCTGGAGGTTGATGCCCTTGAGGATTTCCTTGTCCTCTACTTTGGCATGAAGATTTTTTATCTCTAACAGCATTGAATATCCTTCCTAACCAAGGCGGGGCTAAAGCCCCTTGCTACAATAATGTAGCAAGCCCCTTTAGGGGCGCTTCCTCATCCGCTTCCTTAACCGACACTTCCTTCCAAACTCACGCTGAGCAATTTCTGGGCTTCGACCGCGAACTCCATCGGCAGCTCCTTGAAGACCTGCTTGCAGAAGCCGTTGACGATCATGTTGACCGCGTCTTCCTCGGAGATGCCGCGCTGCTTGCAGTAGAAAAGCTGATCCTCCCCGATCTTCGAGGTCGTCGCCTCGTGCTCCATCTGGGCCGAGCTGTTCTTGATCTCGATGTAGGGGAAGGTGTGGGCTCCGCACTTGTCGCCCATCAGCAGCGAGTCGCACTGGGAGTAGTTGCGGGCGCCCACGGCGCCCTTCTGGATCTTGACCAGCCCCCGGTAGGTGTTCTGGCCGTGGCCGGCCGAGATGCCCTTGGAGACGATGGTGCTCTTGGTGTTCTTGCCGATGTGGATCATCTTGGTGCCGGTGTCGGCCTGCTGGTAATTGTTGGCCACCGCCACCGAGTAGAACTCGCCGACCGAATTGTCGCCCTGGAGGATGCAGCTCGGGTATTTCCAAGTGATGGCCGAGCCGGTCTCGACCTGGGTCCAGGAAATCTTGGAATTCTTGCCCGCGCACTTCCCGCGCTTGGTGACGAAATTGAAGATTCCGCCCTTCCCTTCCTTGTCGCCGGGGTACCAGTTCTGGACCGTCGAATACTTGATCTGGGCGTCGCCCAAGGCGATCAGCTCGACCACCGCGGCGTGGAGCTGGTTCTCGTCGCGCATCGGGGCGGTGCAGCCCTCGAGGTAGCTGACGTAGCTGCCTTCGTCGGCGACGATCAGGGTCCGCTCGAATTGGCCGGTCTCGGAGGCGTTGATCCGGAAGTAAGTCGAGAGCTCCATCGGGCAGCGCACGCCCTTCGGGATGTAGACGAAGGAGCCGTCGCTGAACACCGCCGAGTTGAGGGTGGCGAAGAAGTTGTCGCTGTAGGGCACCACCGAGCCGAGATATTTCTTCACCAGGTCGGGATGGTCCTGGACCGCCTCCGAGAAGGAGCAAAAGATGATCCCCAGCTCTTTCAGCTTTTCCTTGAAAGTGGTGCCGACCGAGACGCTGTCGAAGACCGCGTCGACCGCCACGCCGGTGAGCCGCTCCTGCTCGGCCAGCGAGATGCCGAGCTTGTTGAAGGTCTCGAGGATCTCGGGATCGACCTCATCCAGGCTCTTGGGCTTCACCTTCTGCTTGGGCGCCGAATAGTAATAGATGTCGTTGTAGTCGATCGGGGCGTAGTGGACGTTCTGCCAAGTCGGCTCCTTCATCGTGAGCCAATGCCGATAGGCCTTGAGCCGCCACTCCAGCATGAATTCGGGCTCGTTCTTCTTGGCCGAGAGGAGGCGCACGGTCTCTTCGTTCAAACCCTTGGGGATGCGGTCTTCCTCGACCGCGGTGACGAAGCCGTACTTGTAATCCTGCTGAGTCAGTTCTTCCAAAGCGGCATTGGGCGGTGTCATAAGGACTCCTGGGTCGCCGGCTTTTCCTTCTTGCCCGACAGATCGGCGACCGTGGTTTGGGCCAGCAAGTTGTAAATCTTATGGTTAAGCTCGTAGAAGGGATCCTTGATCAGGCATCCGTCCCATTGCGGGCAGGTGATCTTTTCGCCGTTGAAGCACTCGGCCAAGGCGAAGGGGCCGTCGAAAACCTCGACGATGTGGGCGACGGTGATGTCGCTCGGCCGCTTGGTCAGGACATAGCCGCCCTTGGTTCCCTGGAAGGCCCGGATCATTCCGTGGGCCGCCAGCTTTTGCAGGACCTTGGCCAATAGCGGGTAGGGAATGTGGCAGGTCTGGGAGATCTCCCGGGCGCTGGTCACCGGCTGACCTTGCTGCTCCTTGCGGACCATGACCTCAATGGCGAGCAAAGCGTACTCGGTTTTTTTATTGAAATGGATCATTCTCCGACCGTTTTGATCTTACATAACGCTGAAAATTATCAGCAAAAAATCTTTAAATTTCAAAATTTTGAGCCCCGCCAGGCTGTGAATTGTTTTTATATTGGACTGATTAAGTCCTATATATATCTACCCCACTTATAACGATGTCGCTGCGGAGTGTCAATGATTCCGCCGGAGGAATTTTTTTCCAGCCTTAAGCCGCCAGAATTGCGACGAAATATCCCAAAGCCTCGCTTTTAATAGATCGAAATATTGACAAATCAAGTTCAATCCCGGAAATTACTTAAACAAAAAGTTAGACAAAATGACTTGTTTAACTTTTTAAAAGGAGCCGGAAATGGCCAAAAAAGAAAAAAAGGCAAGAAAAGCCGGCAAACACCCCGGGGCCATCACTCGCCCGGAACAGGGCCAGAGCGGTCGGCCGACGACCGAACGCCGCCAGAACGAAGTTCCACCTCGCCATGAGGAAGAGCAGCAGCAAATCGGCGAGCGATTCCCACGCGACACTTATGAGGGCGGCCGGGAAAAAATGAAGGAATTTTAGCTTCCCAATACCCCTCCCCGAACGCGGGGCGCCCGCTTCCTGGGTCGCTCCGGAGAGGCGCCCCGCGTTCTTCCCGAGGGAAGGAATTTTTATGGAAGTTCCCATCTATAAAGCACGGCAGTTTCCCTTGAGCGGGCTGAGCGGCATCTCCGATAAAACCTTGGAAACCCACTTCAAGCTTTACGAGGGCTACGTCAAGGAAACCAACGCCCTCCACGAAAAGATCGCCGAGGTCCTGAAGGACGGACGGGTCGATCAAGAAGAGATGCCGGCCTATTCCGAGCTGAAGCGGCGTCTCGGCTTCGAATACAACGGCATGGTCCTTCACGAGCTTTACTTCGAAAATTTAAAAAAGAACGCCGGCGGCGATCCGGCCAAGGACTCGAACTTCCGCCAATTCGCCGCCAAGAGCTTCAAGGATTACGAAACCTGGAAGGCCGACTTCATCGGCGTCGGCAAGATGCGGGGCGTCGGCTGGGCGATCTGCTACCAAGATCCGGCCAACGGCCAGCTTTCCAACCACTGGATCAGCCTGCACGAGATCGGCAACGTCGCCGCCTTCAAGCCCATCCTGGTCATGGACGTCTGGGAGCACGCCTTCCTATTGGATTACAAACCCGCGGACCGACCCAAGTACATCGAGGCCTTTTTCGCCAACATCGACTGGGAAACGGTTCAAAGGCGCCTGCTGCGAGCCTCGGCTCGGGCCGCCGCCTAAGACAAGGAGGAGAAGATGCCTGGAAGAAAGCATCTCCGCGGCGCCGGAAAAAAAGAGCAGCGCCAATACGAACACATTTTGGAAGGAGCCCGGAAGGAAGGCCGTTACGGCAAGCGGGCCAAGGAAGTCGCGGCCCGCACGGTCATGAAGCAGCATGGTCAAAAAGGCCATCGCAAGGGCGAGTAAGGAGGGTCCTATGGATACCCGATCAATCCGTTCGTTTCTATTCGCCGGCCTGTTGAGCGCCCCGTTCCTCTTCACCGGAGGCTACGGCCTCGCTCAATACGGCGGCACTCAACCGACCACCACCGCGCCGGCGCCGGCTCCGGCCCCCGGAGCGAGCCAAGTCAAGGACACTCAGGGTGGCGGGCTGGTCACCTTCGACGCCAAGCTGGTGGATCCGGCGGTGAAGGCCAAGACGAAGAGCGCGACCGTGGACACCAAGGTCGCCGGCACTCACATGGTCGATCCCGACTCGACCAACGGAAAGCCGGCGCCCGGACAAAACCACCTTCATTATCAGCTCGACAACGGCCCGATCATTGCGACCACCGCCACCAAGCTCAGCTTTCACAACCTGAGTCCCGGGCCTCACACGATCAAGGTGACGCTGGCCGAGAACGACCACACCCCGGTGGGACGCGAAAATGTTTTGACGGTGACGATCCCCTAGATGGGTTACATCTTGGCGTGGCTGCGATTAGTGAAAAAATGCCGTGGCGGCAATTTTAGGGGTTCATTTCTAGGATCGGACGTTTACAATTCCAAAGTCCGAGGTTGAACAATCCAAAACCGGCGATGCCGCACTCCACGAGGGGGTACGCACGCGCCCGAGAGAACCGGGAGGTGCCCGATGAACACCAAGCGTTGCAAAGACTTGATGACACGGGACGTCAAATTCTGCCTGCCCGAGGATACCGCCTACCATGCGGCCCGGATGATGGAGGTCGACCAAATCGGCGTCTTGCCGGTGGTCGAGGACCTCGAATCGCAAAAGCTCACCGGCATTCTCACCGACCGCGATTTGGCGATGCGGGTGACCGCCTCCGGCAGCGATCCCCGGAAGGTGCGGGTCCACGACATCATGAGCGGGACACCGATCAGCTGCCGGGTCGAAGACGAAGTCTCCCGCGCCGCTCAGGCGATGGCCGAGTTCAATATTCGGCGGATTCCGGTGGTCGATTCGACTTCGCGCTTGATGGGGATTTTGTCGCGCACCGACGTCGAGGCCGGCGTCGCTCAATGAAAATGGGGCCGGACGTAAAAAGGCGGAGTGGCCTTGGCTATCTCCATATCCAGCTCCTCGCCCTTCTTTAAAACGATATCGAGCCGGACCTGGCTGCCCATGGCGCCTTGAACCGCCGTTCCGATCTCCTTGGCCACATCCTCGAATTGATTCTTGCGGCTGGCCATGTCGACCACCAGCAGCCAGCCCATCGGCTCCCGCCCATATTGGAATTTGACCAAGTAAGCGGCTTTGATCTCCGGCTTCTTGCCGAAATAAGCGAAGAGCTTGGACTGGAGCAGGTGAGGGATCCGCTTGGGCACCTGGAATTTGAATTCGGTCCCGGCCGGCAGGACCTCCTTCTTGGCCCGCTCGTCGGTCCAGGTCTTGAGCCAGGCGATTTCGTCGGGAACGAACTCCTTGGCCAGCTCCTGACCGGGATTCAACGCCAAATAGATGTCGGGGTGGAGGCCGGCCAAAAAGCTGTGGGCCTCGATCTGCATGTAGCGGACCTCTTCCTGGGCCCATTGAACCATCTTTTGCAGGCTGTCGAAGACCGGGATGTAGTGAATTTCGCCACTGGGGATCACGATCGGCTTGAGCGGAGTTTTTCCGTCGGCCTCGACCGGGACGTTCATCGGAACATGGGTCGGAACCTCATAGATCGGAACAACCAGCACCGTGCCGAGGAAGGCGGCGTAGAACTGATCGACCAAGGACTGATTTTCGGGATCCTGTTGAGCGGCGAGCAAGGCTTGGTCCAAGGGCGTCAGGGTCATTCGAGTTCTTCAGCATTGCCCTGCCTCGATGTCAAGGCGGTAAAAATCTTCGCCGGATCTGTTCATAGACTTTGGGATGGCGAGCCAGCGCTCCATGGGAAACCCCCTTGACCACCGCCAAGGCCTCAGGCTCAAAGGGAATGCTCTTGCTCCGACGCAGGCTCCGGCCGGCGGCGCTGCCGGCGCCGACCAAGCCGTCGCCGAAATAACGAACCAGAAAATTCTCGGTCTCCTTGGCCAGGCTGCCGGCGATGAGATAGTGCTCGGTGCCTTCGAGCAGCGGCACCGGGTGGCGATTGTCCATCCAAAGCGCGTCGGGATTTTGATCCTTCCAATCCTCATCGACTAAATAGCCGAAACGCAGGTCCTTGATCCCGGAGCTGCGCCGGTTGCCCAAGTTGGCCAGACCCCAAGTCACCGGGTTGGGAATCATCCGCAAGATGACGCTGGTCAAATTGCCCAAGCGCTCCAAATCTGTGCCGAGATGGGGAACTCCCAGCAGGAAGATCTTCTTCACCCGCCGGGCCCAATTGGCGCCGGCCTCTTGGCCGTAATGGCAGGCGCTTCGCACCACCAATCCGCCCATGCTGTGACCGATGAAGGCCAGCTCTTGGATGGCGCCGGGCTGGCTTTCACCGAGCTCGGTGAGCAGCTTGGCCAAGGCCCGGCCATTGCTCGAGATGTGGAGACCGGTATTGTAGCGCAGGTAAAGCGGCGTGTAGCCGAATTCGCTTTGCAGGAGCGAGCCGTAGCTCAGGGCCGGATCCTCGGCGAAGCGCCAGGTCTCCTCGGAATCGCAGAGGCCGTGGACCAGGACGCAGAGCTTTCCGCCGCCGGGCTCGCCGATCAGGCTCATCGGAATGGCCAGGCGGCTCTTCCGCTCGGCCAAGGCGTCGCCGACGAGGCCGTTCAAGACCGAGCGGTAGCGCGGGTTCAGCTCGGCCAGCGATTGCACGCTCTCCCAAGACTTGCCGGCCCGGCCTTGAAAGGCCTGGAGAAAGTTTTTGAACACCTCGGCCATAGCACTAGAAGAAGGATAAAGAAGGGCTTTGTCAACGATCTCGGAGCGATGTTAATGTCGACTGATGAAACGCTTCCTCTTTTTGGCCTTTCTTCTGCTGACTTCAGCCGCTCAAGCCGGCGAAAGCCTGAAGCCTCCCTGGAGCCTGGCTTACAGCGACGGCAGCGCCAACCGCTACCGCTTCGGCCAAGACACCAAGGGCGGCGAGACCCAATTCGAGTACTTGCCGATCCGGCCCGAGGAAAGCTCGACCGGAACCTATAGCGGTGGCGAAGCCCGGCAAGGCCGCTTGGACGCGAAGCAGACCGCCCAGCTTCAACAATGGCTGGGCAAGCTGGAGAAAAACAAAGCGCTGCACACCGCGGATCGAGCCAAGGGCACCGGCGCCTTCACCCTGAACAGCGGCGACGAAACCCGGAGCTTCATCATCCAGGACAGCCCCGAGCTCCGCGATTTCAACGAGTTTTTGAAAAAATTATAGGCTTCGTCCCATTTCCGGCTCCTGAACCGTCTTAAGGATGGAACCCCAAGCAAGGAGCCACAAATGCTTAAGAAAATCCTGCATTATTTCGTCGCCAAAATGGAGCGGAAGTACGGCTACGACGCCGGCTATCTCCATGAAATCATCGACAGCTCGCCGGGCCTGGCCCGGGAATTCAGCCACCTGCCCAAGCTCTCCCAATATCGACGGAAAGCGCCGGTCCGTCTCCATGCCCTGGCCGGCCTCGCCGCCGCCAAGACCGAGGACTGCGGCCCCTGCCTCCAGCTCGGCATCGACATGAGCCGGGAAGCCGGCGTCGATGTCGAAACGTTGAAGCGGGTGGTCCGCCAGCCCGAGCAGCTCAGCGGCGACGACAAGCTGGTCTTCGACTATGCGACCGCCGTCGCCACCAACGCTCCCGAGGCCGACGAGCTTCGCCGGCGGGTCGAGAGCCAATACGGACGGGACGTCTTGATCGAATTGGCCATGGCCATCGCCGCGACCCGGGTGTACCCTGCCCTGAAGCGCGGGATGGGCCACGCCAAATCCTGCCAGATCATGCAATTCGATTTCAAAAAGGCCTCCTAGCGATGGAAGCAGCGGCGGTCGAAATCTTCAACCGGCATCGGGGACAGCTCATGGCCTTGGGCTATCGGATGATGGGCTCCTTGAGCGAAGCCGAGGACTTGGTCCAGGAAACCTATTTGCGCTGGCAGGAAGCCGCGCCCCAAGCGATCGAAAACCCCAAGAGCTGGCTGACCAAGGTTTGCAGCCGGCTCTGCATCGATCAATTGCGCAAAGCTTACCGGCAACGCGAGGAATATGCCGGCCCCTGGCTGCCCGAGCCCCTGCCCAACGCCTTTCGGCCCTGGCCGGAGCCGGAGTCGCCGGCCGAGACCTCGGAGAGCCTGAGCATCGCGTTCCTCCTGATCCTGGAAAAGCTTTCGCCGATGGAGCGGGCGGTCTTCCTGCTGCACGACGTCTTTAATTACACTTTCAAGGAAGTCGCCGCCTTCGTCGAGGGCAGCGAGGAGCAATGCCGCAAGCTGGGCCAGCGGGCCCGGGAGGCGATTCAACGGGAACGGCCGCGCTTCGACCAACCCGATCCCGAATCTTTCAAGGTCTTGGAGCGCTTCTTCAGCGCCGCCCGCAACGGCGAGGAGGCGGTGGTCCAGGAGCTGCTCGCCGCCGATTCCGAATTTTGGTCCGACGGCGGCGGCAAAGTTCCGGCGGCGATGAAGATCCTCGACGATCCGGCGACGATCGCCAAATTTCTGCTCGGTCTGGGCCGGCTGGCCAAGCAGCAGCACCTCGACTTCAAATCCGATTTTACGATGGTCAACGACCGTCCCGGAATGCTCCTGGCCCGGCGTCAAGCCGACGGCCATTACGAGCTGGAGACGGTCTTCGCCTTCGAATTCCGCGGCGGAAAGATCAGCCGAATTTACGCGATGCGGAATCCGGACAAGCTCCAAGCCTGGCGAGGCTCAGGACCAGAGCCAGAATAAAAAGCGAGGCCGGGCCCGCCGGTATCATCCCATGGCCCAGTTGGCAGCCGCCGCCGCTAATATCGCCCTCGGTTTCGTCCTGGCAGCCCCCGCTGCAACCGTCGCCGTCGTCGCTGTTGCCGTCATCGCACTCCTCACCCGCGTCGAGATTGCCGTCGCCGCAAGAAGTGGATCCGAGGTCATCGCCCAGAAATCGGAAAACCGTGAAATCGCTTCCCGAGTCGTCCGCCACCTCCGCCGCATAGACGAACTTGCCGTCGGCTTGGAAGGCGGCCTGATTGGTGAAGGAATTGTTCACCGGAAGCTCGGAGAAAACGACCTTGCCGAAGGAGCCGAAGCTCTCGTCGACCCGGCCGTCGGGATGGAGACGGGCCAGGAGCAAGGCGGCGCCTTCCTGGTCGACACCGAAGACGAGAATTTTCCCGTCGGATTGGGCAAGCAATTCGGTGGCGAACTCCTCATCGAAGCCGAAGGGCACGGTCACCACTCCGTTTTCGTCGAAGCCGGCGTCGGGGCTGCCGTCCTCGTTCAAGCGGGCGACGAAGAGCCGGCGGCTGCCGGCGGCTCCGATCCCCCCGGCGACCAGGAAACGGCCGTCTTCCAAAGGCAGGGCCGCGGTGCCGACGGCCCCGCCGGCGTTGCCGAAATTAGTGAGAAGAATGCCGTCGCCGTCGAGCGAGCCGTCGAGGCCGCCGGCGGGAGTGTAGCGCACCGCCGCCAAGAGAATCTCTTGGGCCACGAAATTATTGGTGTAGCCGACCGATAGGATCCGGCCGTCGGGCAGAACCTCGAGATCCTCGGGAAACTCGACGAAATCGTCGAGCGAATCCTGACGAAAGCCGCCGGGGCCGAAATCGAGATCGAGCTCGCCGCCGGGCAGGAAACGGAAAAGCGTGAAGCCGCCGGTGTCGCCGCCGAAGGTTCCGGCCACCAGGATCTTGCCGTCGGCCTGGAGCGCCATGGCTTGGACCACGCCCGCTCCCGCGACCCCGCCGTCGTCGGCGACGCCGCCGCTGCCGAAATCGGGATCCAAATCGCCGTCGGGCAGCAGCCGGAGCAAAATCCCGTCGCTGCCCGAAGTTCCGGCGATCACGATCTTGCCGTCGGCCTGCAGGGCCATGACTCCGACCGGCCCGCTCGAGGTCACCGAGCTGAGGAAGGTGCCGCCTTCGCCGAAGCCGCTGTCGACCGATCCGTCGGGCCGGAGGCGGACCACGGCGAAGCGAGCCTCGGGCGCCGGAAAGCCGGCCACGCCGGCGACGAGGATCTTGCCGTCGGATTGGACCGCGATCCCGCCGGGGATATCTTGGGCAGCGGAAAGCGAAAGCGCCGCGACCCCGTTGAAATCGAAGCTGGGATCCAGCTCGCCGGGAGCCGCCAGGACGATATTTTGAAAAAGGGTGAGGGCTGCAAAAAGCGAAAGGGCAAGACGGAAGGTCGTCATCGATTCTCCGATACGAAAGCGAGCCCACCTCGATATTCCTCATATTTGAAACGTCGTCAAACCCTTTACAAGGGTTTAGAATCGCCAAAGGAGGCCGTATGAAAAAGCGAGTTTATGCGATCATGGGTGCCTCGGGTCACATCGGAAGCGCGGCAACACGGCGTCTTTTGGAAAATGGCCAGGCGGTCCGGGCAATCGGCCGCTCGCCCGAAAAGCTGAAGGAATTGCAGGCCCGAGGCGCCGAGCTTTACACCGCGAGCTTCGACGACAGCGAGGCCTTGGCCCAGGCCTTCACCGGCTGCGACGGCATCTTCACGATGATTCCACCCGACATGCTGCAGGCCGATTACCGGGCCTTTCAAAATCAAGTCGGCGAGGCGATAGCGCGGGCGATCGGAGAGTCCGGAATCCGGCAGGTGGTGAATTTGAGCAGCGTCGGCGGCCACTTGCCGGCCGGCACCGGCGTTGTCTTGGGGCTTCATTTCCAAGAAGTGCGGCTCAATGCCCTGTCCGGTGTCAACGTGGTCCATCTTCGGCCGGCCACTTTCATGGAAAACCTGCTCTGGCAGGTCGATCTGCTGAGGTCCCAAGGCATCTTTGGCGAGCCCTACAAACCGGATTTGAAAATCGCGATGATCGCAACCCAAGATATCGGCCAACGAGTAGCCGATCTCCTGTTAAGCCTCGATTTCAATGGAAGCTCCACCCAGGAGCTACTCGGACAGCGCGACCTGACCATGCCCGAGGTCGCATCGATCGTCGGCCAGGCCATCGACAAGCCCGATCTGACTTACGTTCGATTCACTTATGAAGACTACGGCGCAGCGATGGCCCAAATGGGAATCCCTCAAAAGTCGATCGAGCTCTTGAACGAGCTTTACCGCGGCATCAACGAGGGTATCCTCGAGCCGGCAGAGCCGCGTTCCAAACGCAATACCACTCCGACGACGATCGAGGAGTTCGTCCAGACCGTCTTCTTGCCGGCTTATCGGGCCTAAACCCGATCCAAAAGCGTGACCACGATATAGAGGGCCGCGGTCAACGCGATGAAGGTCCCGATGAGGGTGGCCGCAATCGCCGGGCCGGCCGACAAGGCCAAGAGGCAGGAGTCCTGGGGATCGACCGGGTTGTAAAGGACCGGAAGCTGGTCAGGCAAGGTGGCCAAGAATTTTTCGCGGTTCTTCCGAGTGCTGGAGATCCAGCCCACCCGGTAAATCTTGTCATTGATGTACTCGCGGCCCTCGACTTGATAGGCGTATTTCACGAGAGCTTCATATTGATAGGCCGGCGGCCCGAGCCGGCCGGCGCGGCCACCGGGCGATCGGTCCACCTTGCGCTCCAAAATCTTTCCGGGGGCGTTGGACCAGCTCCGCAAGGTTCGGCGTTGCTTCAAGATGAAACGACCGTAAAGGATGGCGAAGATCCCAAAGGCAAAATAAAGCAGGGCGATCCACATCGCCGCCATCCTAGCGCATCGCGAATTTACTGGCACCTAATATGGTGCCGAGTATCATGAAGTCGAAGGGGGGGGTTCACGATGATTCGTCGTCCGCCGAAGCTTGCTCAAGTCTGGCCGCTTCTCTTGACCGCCTTCGCCATCAGTATCGGCTGCGTTCCGCGCGGTGGCCCGAAAGTCCCGGGCAAAGTCATCACCGATTTGGACAAGCTTCCCGATTCCGATTTCGAAAGCCCCGAAAAAAGCGACGCCGAGGAGCAGGAGAACGAATCCGACCAGGAAGACATCGATTCCGATGTCGGCGCCATTCCCCAAAGCACCCAGCTGAAAGACGGCGATCCTCTCGAATACATCCCCAACCAGTCGATCGAGCTGGAGGAAGGCCGAATCCGGGCGGCCACCTGGAACCTTCACCTGCTCACCCGCCGAACCGCCAATCGCCTCGTCACCGGCCAAGTCGGCGGCCTGGCCTTGAACCGGATCGCCACTCTGCTCAAAATCGTGAACGAGGCGAAAATCACCATTATCGCCCTGCAAGAAGTCTATATCATCACCAAGTACAAGAAGACCCAGCTGACGGCGACCCCGGCGCCCACTCCCGCCGCCACCCCGACCGCCACGCCCCAGCCTTTCAAGATCAAGACCGTCGCCGAAGGCGGCCAAACCGAAAACGACCATCCGCTATTTTCGGGCAACTTCGGCGACTACAAGGTGATCCGGGGCAAGCCGACCAAGAAGATCAAGCAGAGCTGGACCACGCCGGACGGCCGCTTCCGCATCAGCGTCGAAATGCTCGAATATCTTCCCATCCTGTTCAACAGCAAGCGCTTGAGCTGCGACGGCTCCAAGACCGAGACCGTCGCCAATGATCGCGGCCTCCACCGGATTAACTGCAAGGTGCTGACCGGCGGCAACAACGCCTTCGACTTCACCTTCGCCTCGACTCATTTTTCCTCGAATGGAGCCGACATCGACGAGGAGATCGACGGTTTGATCGCGTTCCTGCCCGGCGGAGCCAATAGCGGCGGCATCGATCCCGATTTTCTGATCGGCGGCGATTTCAATTCCACGCCCCAGGGCTACAAGAAGACCAAATGGAAATTGCTGGTCGACAACCACAAATTAGTGGTGAACGACGACACCAAGGTCCAGGGCGGCTTCTCCAAATATCACTTGAAGGTCCTCCAGGCCGGCCCGCCCAAGGTGGTCGGCTTCTTCCTGGTCAAGGACGCCGATAAGCGGATTTTGGACGATATCCTGATCTTCTTGCTGACTTTCCAAGAAGATTACGTGAAGGGGTCGAAGCGGGTCCTGCCGATCTTCGGCCGCTTCTTCACCCCCAACCAGGCGGGCTTGGCCGGCTATTTGATCATGTCGGATCACCTGCCGGTGATCGCCGACTTCTTCACCAACCGCGACACGCTCTGAAGCATTATCGGGATTTGATTCCCAAGCGGCGGGCGGTTTTGCGGAAGCGCCGCGGCAGCTGATTTAAGCGCTCCCGGCCCAAGTCGGCCGGGCCGGCCGCACGCCGCCGGGCGGCCGGCAAGGGATCTTCGCGGAGCCGGGGGCTCTTCGCCAGCACGATCCCGAAGCTCTCCCAATAACCCCGGTCGCTCTTCAATTGACCGGCGAAGAGCTCCCGGCTGAGCCGGCCCATCTTGTTCAATTGGCGGCTGAACTCCAAAACATTGAGTCGGGCCTTCTCGAGGTTGGACTTGGACTTGGGCGCTTTGGCGAGCAGCTTCAGCTCCCGGCCGAGGTCTCCGATGACGCTCTTGGTTTCCTTCACGCTGCCCTCGATTTCGGCCATCCGCTTCAAGTCGATCGGCAGCACCGGCGTGGTGTAAAAATTAGTTTCGAGGAATTTGAACTCCTTCTGGATCTTCTTGAAGAGATCCTCGAGGTCCTCGCCGGGCTTGCCGGCGCCGGCGCGCTCCAGGATCTTCTTGATCTTCTCGATCAAGTCCTTGAGGGCCTTGCGGCGCTTTTCCATATCGTCCTCGTAGAGTCCCTTGACGGCGGCGATGGAGCGGAGAATCAGGTAAAGCTCGCGAGCCTTGGCGATGGCATCCTGCAGGGCCTTCACCAAGTCGGCCAAGGCCTTCTCGATCTGCTCCTTCACCATCTTCTCGAACTGAAGCATCGTCTGGATCAGCTCCCTGAAGTTGGCGAAGATCTCCTCAATCCCCGGAAATCCGGCGAACAGGTCATCGATGAACTTATTGAGGCCGAGCTTCTCCAAGGCCTGGTTGATCAAGCCGTCCAGCTGTTCGAGCAAGGACTCGATGCTTTCGACAAAGCCCTTCAAGAAATCGGGCAGGCTGTCCTTGAAATTTTTGATCAGGGTCTCGAGATATTCGAGGATCGGATCGAAGAACTCGATCACCGGATCGAAGATCTTCAGGAAATCCAACTGACCCGAAAGCAGGCGGGTCAGCCCTTCGATGACGTCGTTGTGCAGCCGCAGGAAATCGATGATCGCCTGCAGCGGCTTGAGCTTGTCGTTGAGCGCCTTGTCGACGTCTTCCAGGATCTTGACGTATTCGGCCAGCTTGTCTTGCAATTCCTTGGGCAGGATTTCCTCCAAGACCGGCTGCTGCTCCTCCAGCGGAATCGCGATTTCGATCACCAGGTCCAGGACGTCGTCGACGAAGCTCAAATTGGGATCGGGCAGGTTGATCAGGAGGTCCAAGGCGTCGAGGGCTCGGTCGATTTTGTTGACGACCGGGCGGATATCCTTGACGGCGTCGTTGATCTTTTTGACCAAGCGCTCGACCGCCGGAATGATCTTGCGGATGACGCTGATGACGGCGCCGGCGTAAGGCACCCCCTGGGCCTTTTGCAGCAGCTTGCTCAATCGCGGAATCAGTTTTTCCAGCGCGGTCAGGGCTAGTTGGTACTTAAGAAGGAGCTCCTTGAGGGCTTGGTAGGCCAGCTTGACCCGGCGGGCCTGCCGCTTGAGCTCGCGGACCGTGTCTTCGATCCGTTTCTTGGTGGCGTCGACCTTGATGGCAGCGGAAACGATTTTTTCGAAAATCATAGCCCCTCCGCCGAAAAAAGTTGGAAAATTGTCCCCCAAAGCCGAATTAGGCTCAAGGAATTCCTCGTGCTCATCGATTTCCACACCCACTTCTTCCCCAACCGGCTGATGGACGCGCTCTGGCGTTGGTTCGAAGCCCACGCCTGGCCGATCGAGTACAAGCAATACGCCGACCAGGCCGTCGCCACCCTCCGGGCCCAGGGGGTGAGCCGGGCGGTTTCGCTGCACTATCCCCACCAGGCCGGGATGGCCGAATCGCTCAACGAGTGGGCCCGGCGGCTGGCCGAAAAATATCCCGGCTTCATCGAGCCTTTCGGCAGCGTTCATCCCGACGATGCGGGCAAGGAAGCCATCCTCCGCCGCTGCTTCGAGGACTACGGCTTCAAGGGACTCAAGATCCATTGCCACGTCCAGAAAACGGCGCCCGAGGACCCGCGGATGGAACCGGTCTACGAGCTCTGCCAAGCGTTGGACCGGATCGTCCTGATCCATTGCGGCAACGGGCCCCATTTCAAGGAGAAGCCGACTCAGGGCTATGGCTATGACGTCACCGCAATCAGCGGCGCCGCCCGCTTCGAGAAAGTGATCCGGAAATACCCGCGGCTCCGCTTCGTCGTGCCCCACTTGGGCTTCGAGGAGATGGACCGCTTCGTCGCGATGCTGAAGGACTATCCCAACCTCCACCTCGACACCACGATGGCGATCGGCGGCTTCTTCCCGGCCCCGGTCCGGCCGGAGTGGTTTTTCGAGAATCCGGACCGGATCCTCTTCGGGACCGATTTCCCCAACATCCCCTACCCGTGGAATCGCGAGAAATTGGCCTTGGAGGCGATGGGACTGGGGCCGGAGCTGGAGAAGAAAATCTTCCACGACAACGCCGCCCGCCTCTTGGCGCTCGGCCCCGGCGAATTCGCTGACCGATCGGCCTGATTTGGCGATTCTGGGCCGATGAAAAGCCGATACGGCCATCTCGGCGGCTATCGCCACGAGCTTCTCGCCTCCAAGGTGGAGTTTCTCCCTTAGCCGGCTTAGTATCGGTCCGTGCTCCGGCAAATCCTATTCAAGAGCCAAGATCCCAAAACCTGGGCGTTCGCGATTCTCAATTTACTGTTGGGGCTGGGCTACGCCTGGGGCGTCTTTTCCTCCAACGCGATGCTCATTTCCCGGACCGGCACCGGATCGCTGTTCTACATTTATCTCGGCAGCTCGCTGACCGCCCTCCTCCTCGCCGGCCTCCTCTATCGGATGATCGACCGCTTCCCGCGGCGGCGGATTTTCTTCCTCGGCTTCCAAAGCCTCGGGGCCTGCACCGTCCTGATCTGGCTGGCGGCGCTGACCGAGCCCGAAGGGACGGCGTTTTATTTCGGCATCCGCATCTTCTTCTACGCCATGTTCATCCTGGTCACCCTGCTCTATTGGCTGGTGGCCAGCGATTACTTCACCAATTACGAAGCCAAGGTTCGCTACCCCTACTTCATCGCCTTCGGCGTCCTCGGCGAAATCCTGGGCAGCTTCACGGTGAACCGCTTCGCCGCCCAAATTCACACGATCAATTTCCTCCTGCTCTGGGGCCTGGTCTTGATCGGAGCCCCCTTCCTCCTGCTCGTCATCCGAAGGCTGAACCCCGAAGCTCCGGCTCCGGCCGAGCAGGCCGCGGCGCCGGCCGCCAAGACCGCGCCGAAATCGCTGGCCACCTTGGTCGGCCTCTTGATCGCCTTTTGGATCTCCCACGTCTACGTGGCCTACGGCCTCGACTACTTCTACAACACCTCGGCTTTGGCAGCCTTCGGCGGCGAGGACCAGCTCGCCTCCTTCTTCGGCAAGGTCGCCATCTTCTCCTTGGGGCTGGTCTTCTTTTATCAAGTCTTCCTGGCCGGTCCGCTGGCCCGGCGCTTCGGGCTGGAGCAAATGCTCTGGGCCCTGTCGGCGCTCTACGCCCTCGGCCTCGGCCTCATCCATTTCTTTCCCTCGCTGATCACGATCGCCATCGCCGAATGCCTGGTCTTCTTCTTCGTGGACTTGACCGCTCAATCCCTGCTCCAGCCGGTGAACAAGCTCTTTCCCGACCACGCCCGGGGAAAAATCATGGTGGCGATGGAAGCCGTCGCCTTCCCGGCCGGAACCATCCTGCTCCTCCTGGTAGCCTCGCTCATCCTGGCCTACGGCCGGCCCCGGACCATCAGCCTCACCCTCTTCGCTTGGTCGCTGGCCTTCTTCGTCTTTTGCCACTTCTTCGCCAAAGCCTATTTGCGCTACCTCGAGGAAGCGCTGGCCTCCGCCGACTCCCAGCTGACCCTCAACGCGATCCATGCCCTGGGCGAGCCCAACAAGCGGCGGGCGGCGCCGGCGCTGGAGCGGCTGCTCGATTCAAGCTCGGATCTCCCGATCCGGCGGGCGGCGGTCCTGAGCTTGGGGCGAATGCGCAGCCGCGCTTCCTTCGCCAGGATCATCGAGTGCTTCTCGGTGCCCAACGAGTCGCTGCAGCTCGCGGTGGTCGAGTCGATCAGCCATTTCGAGAGCGAGGAAGGCGTGGCCGCGATGTACCACCTGATCCGCTCCAACGAAAACGTGTCCTTCCAAGTGCGGATGAACGCGACCCTGCTCCTGACCAAATTGCTGGGCGAAAAAATGCGGCCGCTCTTGCTGGCCGAGCTGGGCGAGGACAACGACCGGCTCAAGGCCAATGCGATCGAATCGCTGGCCCTGCTCAAGGACCCCGAGACGATTCCGGCGCTGACGCCTTATCTCCATCACGACAATCGCCGGGTCCGGGCCAACGCGGCGGTGGCGCTCTATCCCTTCCGCTCTTCGCGGGCGCCGGCGCTCGAAACCATCGAAGCGCTGTTTCGCTCGGCTTCGACGATGGAAACCTTCGCCGGCATCTACGCCATCGGCGAGCTCCAACTCGGTCAATTCCGGGCCGAGCTGAAGTCGCTGGCCAAGGATCCCGACAAGCGCCGCCGCCAGCATGCCACCTTGGCCTTGGCCAAGATGTGCGATCTCGAGGCCTGCGCCAAGGTCGGCGATCTCTTGCTCGACCCCGAAGAGAGCTTCGTGCTGGAGACCGCCCGCAACCTCAGCCGCTTCAAGCCCGAGGCCCGGACCCTGGTGTTCGAGAGCATCTCCCGCCTTCCGGCCGAGGCCCAAGCCAAGATCCTCGCCGCCCTCGAACAAACCCCCATCGATTTCTCACGGGAGCAGGAATTGCTGACGATGGCCAAATGGATGTCGCCTTATTTACCGACCTAAATGCGTCTAAAATGACTAATATCGAAATTAAAAAATTGCTTTATATTGGAGGAAATCTAACGTTTAATACTAGCTGGTCGGGCGCTTTTCTAGCCGCTATCTTCTAACAGCTTAATAATATTATGAAATATTGAAAGACCCGGCTGGCACCCCCCTTGCTATTGAGGAAGACAGGATTGAGGCAAGGGGCAAAAATGAATCTGCAAAACGTTATCTCCGGACAAAGCAATTCAACGAAGCAGGCGCGGGACCTTTTCTTCCGCGAGTTCGACGGTGCCATGAAGTTGGCCAACCGCCGCGAGGACGGCCCCCAGTTCCAGCAGCACGTGAGCCGGATGGAAGAGTTCGGCCAGGCCGCCGGCATCGCCGCCAACGAGATCGCCTACCGCCGCAGCACCCTGCTCTACAGCCTCTCTCAAGGTCGCTAAGCTTTCCTTCCCTCGGTTGACAGAATCGAGTGGAGCGCTCGACTGCGGCGGCGACGATGCCTGCAATGCTACGGCCAGTCGATCAACGGCCGGCCGGGCTGGCGCCTGCCGACGGTCGAGGAAATGCTGAACCTGCTCGACTACAAGGTCTTCGGACCCGACGACAGCCGATTGCCGCTGGGCCATCCCTTCCAGAATGTGCTGACCGGCGTCGTCAACTATTATTGGACCTCGTCCGTCGATCCCGGCGACCCAACGAAGGCTTATGGAGTGACGGTCAATGCCAATGTCAGCGCTCCGGCTTCCTTCGCCAAGAGCGACAATCGGGGAATTTGGTGCGTCCGCGGCGGAAGCCAGTGAGCCTTCTCAAGAGCAGGGAACCTTAAAATCGACGTGATAATGCTCGTCATGGCGCCAGCGGGCCGGCCGGCGCAGAAAGCGGACGTGCTTGGCCAAGTAAGGGCCGTGCCGGGTCTCGAAGAGCCGCTCGGTCAATGCGGGATCGAAGATCACCAGCCGGATGCCGATGCCCTCGCGCCGGGCGGCACGGTGCAGCTCGAAGAGATGCTCGGCCAAGGCTTCGAAATCGATCCGGTAGCCCGGCACTCGACCCTCGGCGTCGAATTCCAAATCGTAACCGAAGCGATTCCAGACCCGGCCCGGGAAGTCCACCGGCTTCCCCCGCTCATTCCTCACCGGCACCATGAAGTCGACGGATAAGCCGTTCTGATGCGTGACATGGGGCCAAAATTCGCCGCCGGCCTCCAAGCCGGTCTCCCCATAAATATAATTGAAGTTGGAATCGGGCCTTTCCAGCCGAGCATAGGCCGTCAGGATGACGCGATGGACTCGGCTGTGGACATAGCTTCGGCCCAGGGCCCAGCCCAAGACCGAATAGGCTTGGAAATTGGGACCGAAGAGGGGCAGGCGCCAAGCGCCCTCGATCCGCCCCTGGGCCGGTTTCCCGAAACAGCGGCTTTCGGGCGGCTCGGCGGCGAAGACCGGCGACCCCAGCCCAAGCAGCGAACAAGCCGCGACAAAAAAAGCTTTCATCGGAGGCTAGACTGGCCCCTCGCGATGAAGCCGCGATGAAGGCTCGATGAATTGTCGATGAAAAGGAATCTACTTGAGGGCGACGACCATCGCGTCGGGACCGCCCAAGGCCTCGACGTAGGCGTCCTTGAAACCGGCTTCCTTCATCCACCCGATGCAGTCGGCTCCGCTGAAATCGAAGCCGCCCGGGGTTTCGATCAGCATGTTGAGGCTCATCATGAGGCCGAAGGCATTCTTGCTCCGATCGTCGTCGATCAAGGCCTCGTGGACGATGAGGGCGCCGCCGGCCGGCAGGGCCTCGAAGGCCTTGCCGAGCAGCATCTTCTTTTGCCCGAGGTCCCAATCGTGAAGGATATGGCCCATGATCAGGACCTCGGCTTGAGGCAGCCGATCCTTCATGAAATCGCCGGCGATGAAGCGCAGGCGCTCGGCCAGCCCGTGGGCCGCCGCGTATTCCTCGAAGATCGGGCCGACCTGGGGAAGGTCGAAGCCGCCGCCCGACAGATGAGGGTGAGCCAAGGCCACTTCGACCGGCACGCCGCCCTGGGCCGCGCCAACGTCGATAAAGGAGCGATAGCGATCCCAGGGAAATTTGGCGGCAATGGCCCGACCGCTCATCCGGCTGAGGCCGGTCATGCCCTGGAGGAAGCTCTTCAAGCGCTGGGGATCGGCATAGAGCGCCCCGAAGAGATCGCCTCCGCCGGTACTTTTGACTTCGTTCTGGGGCTGGCCGCTGCGCAAGGCCTCGGAGAGCGAATCCCAAAACTTATAAAGGCGGGCGTTGGCCATCTCCAAAATCCCGCCGATGTAGCCGGGCTGAGCCTTGTCGAGGAAAGCCGCGGTCTCGGGTGAATTGCGATAATGCCCGTCCTCGCGCTCGAGGAAGCCCAAGGCGACCAAGGCATCGAGAAAATCGCGGGTGCCGCGCGGGTGGAGCCGCAGCTTCTCCCGGATCGCTTCGGCCGAGAGCGGTCCGGCCGCCAGCAGCGTGAAGAGATTCATTTCGATGGCGCTGAGCAGGGTTTTGGATTTCCAAAACCCGAGGCCCACGTCCATGATCTTGCCGGGATTGAGAGGTTCGCCCATCGCACACTCCTGATTAAAGCGGCATTGTCGGTCAAAGCCCGGGACTTGGCCATAATTTTCATTGCAGAACCGCGGTCTTAGCCCTAAAGTCGGCCCGTTCGGGATAAGGGCCACGGAGGTACTATGCGTTTTCCAAGGAACACTTGGCTGTTTCTATTGGCTCTGCCGGCTTTTCTCGCCATCCACCCCAATTCGGCCCCCGCCGCCACTTTTTGCGTCAACGAGCAAGCCGACGACGGCACCGGCAGCGCGGCCGATTGCAGCGACGGAGCCTGCAGCGGCTCGGCCGGAACCTGCTCGCTGCGCGACGCGATCAAGGCCGCCGACCTCAACGACGACGCCGACACGATCACCTTTTCCGCCTCGCTCAGCTCGCCGCTGACGATCATCGCCGGCGACTCCTTCGGCCTCCCGACGATCTTCTCGCCGGTCTCCATCGTCGGGCCCGGCGCCGAGGCTTTGACGATCAGCATCGACGGCGGCAGCAACACGATCTTTTGGTTCGATGCCGAGGAGCAGCCCCGGAGCTATTCGGTTTCGGGCTTGACCTTGACCCAAACCGGCAACACCGGATTTTTCGCCGATAAAATCATCCAGCACCGCGGCACCTTGACCGTCTCCGACACCGTCATCACCGGCCGGGGCCGCGGCATCAGCGGCTTCGCCGAGGAGCTGACGATCAATAACAGCACGATCTCGGGCAATGTCACCGCGCCGGGCGACGACGTGGTCGGCGCCGGCCTCAATTTCGGTGGCGGTGTCGACAACGGCATCCTGACGATCAACAACAGCACCTTTTCCAACAACCAGAAGCTCAACACCGCCGGCGACGCCGACGAAGGCGGTGGCGGCATCGGGATCTTCGACGGGTCGAGCCTCTTCGACGGCACCGATTTCACGGTGACGCTGACCAACGTCACGATCAGCGGCAACCAGACCAACGAGAACGGCGGCGGCATTTGGATCTCCGACGATTGCGCCGAATGCAGCCAATCGGCGGTCATCCACGCCACCCTCACCAACGTCACTCTGGCCGACAACGACGCCGACCTGAACGGCAACGGCGGCGAGGGCGGCGGCATCTTCGTCTCCTTGAGCAATCCCGGCGCCTCGGTGACGCTCAACAACACCCTCATCGCCAATAATGCCAGTGGCGCCGGCGCCGCCGACTGCTCGGTCAGCGGAATCAGCCTGGCTTCCAACGGCTTCAACCTGGTGACCGACGACACCGATTGCACCGGGCTCTCCGGCTCCGACATCACCGGCCAGGATCCGCTGCTGGCGGCCCTGGCCTTGAACGCTCCCGGCAGCACCGAGACCCACGCGCTCGACGCCAACAGCCCGGCGATCAACGCCGGCGACAATGCCGACTGCCCCGACACCGATCAGCGCGGCGTGGCTCGCCCTCAAGGCGATGCCTGCGACATCGGCGCTTATGAAGCGGTGATCTGCGGCGACGGCACGGTGGGCCCGGGCGAAGAGTGCGAGCCGAGCCAAGAGTGCTGCACCGACGAATGTCTCTTCGCCGATGCCGGGACCAGCTGCGACGACGGCGATCCCGACACCATCGACGATCAGTGCACCGGCGACGGCGCGGTCTGCGAGGGAATCCCCGAGGATCTCGAGGGCGACGGCGGCTGCTCGCTCAACCCGGGCTCGACCCGCGCGAATGCCGCCTCGACCTTGCTGCTGCTCACGGCCTTGGCCGGCTTGGGCTTCCGGCTCCGAAGAGCCAAGGGCCGCTAGGCACCCAGCCGGAGCTCGATAGATCGGGCAATTCATTGTGATCGTTCAGGAAATTCTGAACGCAGAATTTCGCCCTTTTGCTCGAAACTCTCTTGGCAAGAGCCCGAAAAGCCACTAATCGACCACATCGCTTACTCTTGAACTCTGCGAAGGGGCCCGCATGAGCCGTGAAGTTTTATCGCGCATTCCATCCTTTATATTGAGGCAGGCCGGCCCCGACCTGTCGCCGGAAGTTCAATCCCTTGCCAAAGAATCCGATCCGGAGCTTTTTTGGTCCGGCCTCATCCAGGTCGCCCAGCGCCATTCGGCCAAGGGCCGGGACCAAGAGGCCAGCGGGCTGCTCTCTTGGATCGTGGAACAGGGCGGGAGCGTCCCCGAAGAAAGCCGCCGCAAGGCCGGCCGCGAACTGGCCGCCCTGCTCGGTCAGGGAAGCTTTGGCCAGCATGCCGAGACGATCTTCCAGCGAGTTCGCCGTGAAGTCAGCGATCCCAAGCTGATCGCTCCGATGATCCTGGGCTCGACCGTTTTTCAACTGGCCCGCGGCGCGGCCCTGGGCCGAATGGCCGCCAGCGAGGCGAGCCTGCTGACCCGCGGCCTCGGCGCCCGACTCGGCGCCGGCTTGACCGGTTTCGCCGCCGAAGTCCCGGCCTTCGCGCTCTCCAGCCGCGGCCTCCACGCGATGGAAGGAATTCAACCGGCCCGCAGCTTGGGACAAGATTTGCTCTCGGCGACTCTCACCTTGGGAGCCTTGAAGACCTTCGGCGCCTTGGGCAGTCAAGCTTATGCCGCTACCGGCCTCGGCTTCGGCCGCCAGGCCTTCGCCCAAGCTTCGATGTTCACCGGCATGTTGGCGAGCCATCGCTTGGAAGCCGCGGCCGGCCTCCGCCCGGCCGACGAGCAGCGCCATGAAATCGCCGACATCTTGGCCACCATGCTGAGCCTCTCGGCCGGCATCCGGCTGGGCCGGGGCTTGCTGGGCGAGGGTTTCACCGCTTGGGAGCGGGAGATGACGGTCCGCACTCAAAACTCGGCTCCGACTCCCCGCCCGCTGGCCGGAATGGGCATGACGCCGGCTCTGGCCGCCGCCGGCGCCGTACCGGCGCCGCGCATTTCGCTGCTGGAACGCCTCGGCCGGGAACACAGCGTTCACATGGAATCCGACGGCGAGGGGAATCCCGAAGCCCGGCTGCCGATCCGCACTTTTCCTCAGACCGCTCCCCGGTCGGTGCCCAAGCTCCAGCCCCAGCTCGTCGAAGAGAATCCGGGTGAGGCCTGTCCGCTGCGCCAACCGGTCGGCGATTTCGCCCGAGCCCGGCGCCTGCTCACCGAGGAATCGGGTTTGGAAAGAAGCGACCGCGAGCTCTACGCTCGCTTCGTCCTCGACCGGGTGGCGGACCTGCCGATCGTCCTCCGTGAATTCGTGCCCCCGCCAAACATCGCCTCCTTGCCCGAAGCCTTGAATTGGTTTTGCGAGCGCTTCGGCGACGAGACTCCTGGACAGAGCTACAAATCCCTGCTCCAGGCCCACCGCCTCCTCCCGCCCGACGGCGAATTGGATCGCATGGTGGCTTACGATTTCCTCGTCCTCGCCCGCACCGCGAAATCCGACGCCGCCCATTATTTGGACCGGCTCCACCATTTGAACGGCGCCGCTTACCCGGCGCTCGACGCCCGAGCCGCCGGCCGCGATCCCACCCGGATGCGGCCGATCGAGCGGACGAGCCTCGACGACTGGGAGGTCATGCAGGACCAATTTCCCGAATTGACCTCCGAGGTCCTGCGCGCCGCCTACCGCCACATGGTCAAGGAACGGGTCTTCACCCAGAAGATCTACCAGCATTACCAGCGCGACGAGTTCGCCTTCGCCGTCACCGATGCCGGCCATGAAATTCAAGGCACCGCCGCGGCCTTCGCCTTCCACCATGAGGTCAATCCCCGGGCCTTCGCGATCAGCCCCCATTACCGTTCCGGCACTTTGGCCGGACTCTGGTCGGAGCTCCAGGGCTACGATCATTTCTTCCGCGATTATATCCGCCAGCAGCTGAGCCGCGGGACCGACACTTGGAGCCGGGGCCGCCAGACTGCCTCCCACTTCAACGATCTGGAGCGCAACATCTTGCCGGCCCACAGCGAGGTCGGCCGCAATCTCTCGGTGGCGGTGGGCTATGCCCGGGCCCTGCAGCAGGCCGGCCACCGCGACGCCGTGGTCTATGCCGAGTTGGGCGACGGCTCGATGGCTTTGAGCGATTTTCACGAAGCGATGACCGGCGCGGCGGTGATGGGCTTCAGCACCCGCAACTTGCCGGTGGTGATCGGCGTGCTCGACAACCAGATGGCGATCAGCGTCGAGCCGGCCTCGGGCCGGGCTTTGAGCGACCTTCAATCCTACGCCAAGGCCTTCGGCGCCAAGTTCTACACCTGCGACGGCAACGACTTCATCGACGTCTACCAAACCTATCGAGTCGCCGTTTCGGCCGCCAAGGAGAGGCAGATGCCGGTGCTGGTCTGGGTGCAAAACCTGCCCCGGCTCAACGCCCATAGCTCGGCCGCCAATTGGCCCTTCGACTTCAAGCAGCGCGACCCGCTGCTCGAGCTGAGCGAGTCCATGGTCAAGCAAGGCCTGCTGGGCGAGGACGAAGTCCTGCGGCGCCGGGAAGTTTCCGGCTCCCCCAGCTTTTTCAGCGGCCATCGCCTTGGCGAGATCGGCGAAGCGGCCAAGGCCGAGCTGGACCGCGTTTGGAGCGAAGTGGCCGCCGAGCCCGAGCCGACCCTGGTCGAAATGTCGAGCGATATCCGCCTACCCTATGCCCAGGCCCAGGAGCCGCCCTTGGTTGGCCGGCCCACCGCCGTCATCATCAACGGCGCCATTCGCGCCGCCCTCCGCGACGTGATCGAGAGCAACCCCCTGACTTGGGTGAACGGCCAGGACACCGGCATGAAGGGCGGCGTCATGCAAGCCACCGCCGGCCTTTGGGAGCTCTTCCCCGGCCGGGTCACCGATGCGCCGATCAACGAGCCGGCCATCGTCGGCATCGGCCTGGGCTTTGCGATGCACCCCGGGGCCGTCGCCTTCCCCGAGATTCAATTCGGCGATTACTCGACTTCGGCCCTCCATTGGATGATCAAAGCCGGCAACCTGCTCTGGACCTCGGGCGGCAGCCGCCAAGCGAACTGGAATCTTCGCCTGCCGGTCGAGCCCGGCATCGGCGGAGCGGTCTATCACTCGACGCCGCTCGAAGGCCTCTACGCCGCCATCCCCGGCCTGACTATCGTCGCGCCTTCGACCAGCCGCGACGCCTACGGTCTGATCCGCTCGGCCGCCGAATACGCCGGCCCGGTGATTTTCTTCGAGCCCAAGGCCCTCTATCGCCAAGCCATCGGCGACGCCTTCCCCAACGAGCCCAGCGACAAGGCCGAGCTCGCCGCCTACACCAAGGACATCAGCCTCCGCCGGGCCATTCCCGACCTGCCCAAGGATTTCCGGGTGCCGCTCGGCCAGGCCGCGGTCCGCCGCGAGGGCCGCGACTTGACGATCGTCACCTGGGGTTTGGCCCACGCCGAGGCTTTGAAGGTGCTGGACGAGATGGTGGCACGGGGCATCGACGTCGAGCTGATCGACCTGCGGACCATCGTCCCGCCGGACATGGCGACGGTCTTGAAGAGCGTGGAGAAAACCGGTCGTCTGCTGGTCGTGCATCAAGATCGGGTCTTCGCGAGCTTGGGTCGGGAAATCCAAGGCCAGGTCATCGAGGCGCTGCCTGAGCGCGGCGTGCGAAGCAAGGTCCTCGGCATGGAGCCGGTGCCGGGCATTCCCCAGCACCGCGGCATGGAGCACGAAGTCATGGTGACCGGAAAGAAGATCCTCGCCGAGGCCCTCCGAATAGTTCAGTAATTCAGCATTGCCATTCCCATTTTTTTTCGAGATCATTTCACCAGGGGATATAGGGGGGTTCGGCGGCTTGAATCACGATCGGCCACCTTTCCACCGTCATTATAATTCACTCGAATGGGGAGGCTCCTATGGGTCAAGGCACGAGTGTATTCTTCCGGGTTGTATTGACGATGATTCTAGCGCTGGGGCTTTCCTCCCAGGTTTATGGCAAGGCCAAGGCCGCCCCGCCCGATCAGAAGGGCCCCTATAATGTCGGCATTCGGACGATCGACAACGTGCCGATGAGCGGAGGCCGCTTGGCCCGAGTCCAACTCTTTTATCCGACTTCGGCTCCCGCCGACTGCGACACGAAGTACACCATTATAGGAGTCGGCGGAAGCTTCGAGCGGAGCTCGCCTTTATGCGCCGTCCAGAACGCCGCGCCGGCGGCCGGATTGTTCCCCTTGGTGGTGTATAACCACGGCGGAAACGCCGCCGGCGTCGACGCCCAGCGGATCGCCCAAATGCCCTTGCAAGAGCTGATGGCCAGCCACGGATTCATCGTCATCGTCCAGCGCCATTCGGCGAACAACGTCGCGCGGGTCGTGGACACTTCGCTGCTCCTCGATTTCGCCTTGTCGGCCGGCAATCCGGTGGCCGCCAGCATCGATTCCGAGCGGATCGGCCTCTCCGGCTTCTCGGCCGGCGGCCGCGCGGCCTTGGCCGCGACCTCGGGCTGGGCGGCCCAAGGCATCGCCGCCGATCCCCGCTTCAAAGCCATGGTCCTCTATGAACCGAGCCGCGACAATACCCTGGAAGAAATCGCCAGCCTCGCCATTCCCTACTTGATTATGGGCGGAACCCGGATGGTCTCCGGCATCGTGACCATGCCCGAGATTTTCGAAACGACGGTCAACGCGTCGCCGCGGATCTTGGTCCAAACACCCAACGCGCTGCACTTCAGCTACCAATCCGACCTTTGCTTGGCGATCGAGGAAACCCGGGAAGCCGCCCTGGCCCTGGATCCGAACCAAGTCGAACCCTTGGTCAATATGATCACGCCAACGACGCCGAACTGTCTCATCGATCCGACCACCGGCGCTTGCGTCCGGGCCTGCAACTCGGCGGCGATGAGCGCGCCGGCCATCCAGGCCTGCACCTATTGGAACCAAGGCGAGCTCTTCAGCGTTTTGGTGGCCCGAGCTTTCGGCGGCGGCCGCAACATTTGCGACAAGGTCGGAACCAGCCCCGATTCGAATCGCTCGCTCGACACCGATCCGGCCGACGGTTTGACCGATGAGTTCCTGGGCGGCGACCCGCTGATCGCCCTCTTCGAGGGGAACGACGTTTGGAATTCCGACGCCTCCCATGACGAGCCGCCTCCGAACTACGACACCATGCAGCCGGTGCTGGAAAACTACACGATCGGGTTTTTCAAGAAGTTCCTGGAAGGCGAAGGCAGCTACATGAAGTACCTGACGCCGGGCTACGCCCAGGTCCACGATCTTCCGGCGAACGTCGATATTCGAGAATAAGGCGAGCTAGATTCCCTTTTCGAATTTTTCGCGGTAATCGGCCATCGCCGCCCGGACGACCTTGAGGGCGTGGGAGCGCCCGTAGACCCGTTCGATGCGGGTCTTGGCCGGCTGGCCCGGAACCAGCTTGTAGGTCAGGAAATAATGCTGCAAGCGCTCGATCAGGACCGGCGGCAGATCGCGAATCTCCCGGGCCCGGCCCCAAAGGTAATCGCCTTCCAAAACCGCGACAATCTTGTCGTCGGCCTCGCCGTGATCCACCATCTGCAAGCCGCCGACGACCCGGGCCCGCAGCAGGATCTCGGCCCGGCTGATTTCGCGCTCGCTCAGCACGCAAATATCCAGCGGATCGCCGTCGCCCCGCTTCGACTTCGGCGCCAGCCTCCGGGTCCTTTCGCCGCAGTAAGTGCGGGGCACGAAACCGTAGAGCGTCGGCGGCTGGGAGCTGCTGCGCTGGGGCCGGTCGACGTGGAGATAGCCGGTGTTTTTGTCGACTTCGTATTTCACCAAGTCGAAGGGCGTGATCTCGATATAGGCGTTGAGGATGCCGGTGGCGGCGGAACCGGGTTCCAGGCCGTGCCAGGGATGAGGGCGAAAGAGGCTGATGGGATTGGAACGACGCTGAGACATGATTAGAGCTTGAAGAAGTCCTGCCAGTTTTCCGGGATTGAGGCGATACCGGTGATCTTTTGGAATTTATCGAGCGGAACCGGGATTACCTTGAAAGCCCCGTCGGCCAGCAGGACGCCGCTCTCGTCGCGGGCCTCGACGTGAACCGTCATGGCTTCTTTGGCGGAACCCTCGCTCTCGATCCATCCCAGCAGCTGGATGTCCCGCTCGGGAAAGGCCGGCTTGTGATAAGTCAAGGTGGCGGTGCGAAGCAGCCACAGCGCCTGGCTCCCCGGCCGCAGCATCTTCGGCACCCAGGCTCCCATGCAATCCAGAGCTGTATAGAGCAGTCCGCCGTGAGTGATCCCCGGAAATCCGGTCATGTGGGTCTTCGGATGCAGGACGCCACGCAGCCGTTCGGGATTTTCTTCATCGCGGAAAATCCGGATGTGCAAGCCATGGGGATTCTCATGGCCACAGCCGAAGCAGGTATTGTGAGCGAGGTGGGTTTGGTTGAGGATTTCGGCGCTCATGGGGAAAATTTTATCAAATGCAAATCCCTTCCCGAAAGAAATTTCTCGCCGTCCCTGGTCCTCGATGGGAGAATGGCGAACCGGGTGGAAATGGCGAGGGGAATGAAAGGGCGCCCACTACAAGTTGGCCTTTTCCTGGTATGCCTTATTGCCACCCAGGCGGAAGCCAAGGTCATCCGTCCCACCGTCGAAGCCAAAGTGACCCGTCGCACTTTTTTCCCCCGCTTCGCCAAAGACTTGAACCTGAATTTGGACAAGAACGACCAAATGAAAG
>DATEDP010000110.1 GCA_035281585.1 bacterium | reverse complement strand
GAAGGTGAGGGTCTTGTCCCGGCCGTTGTAGCGGCCGGTCAGGCGCAGCACCCGGGTTCCCGAGCCCGGCAAGTCGTCGACCGATCGCGGGTTCAGCAGCCGGTCGAGGATTTGGCCGGTTTCGGCATCGATCGGCAAGCGGATGACGGCGTCTCGATTCAAGTCACCCAAGGCTTGGTTGATTCGGGCTCGAGCGCCTTGGCCTTGGCGGCCGATCAGGCTGCGTTGGTTCAGGAAACGTTGGCCCAGGGCTTCGGTCCAGAGCATCGGCAGCGGGCTGCTGCGGTGAGCGTCGAACATCGGGCCCATCTCGATGATTTGCGGCGTGGTCTCGCCGTGGACCGGCGGCAGGCGCAGGGTCCGGGTTCGCGGGTCGAAGGAGGCGTTCAGGACCAGCGCGCCGTCGCCGGCTTCGCCGAAATTGTGAGTGCCGACGCCGACGATCCGCCGGCTCTCGGGATCGACTCGGATCTGGACGATCTCAAAGGCCGACCGCGGCAGGTAGCGCGGCAGGTAGGTGTCGTCGTTGGCCGAGCAAGTTTCGAGATGCTCGCGCAGGGCCCGGATGATGTTGAGGTTGTAGAGCCGGTTGGCCCGGGGCGTCGAGTTGTTGCTGTTGACGAAAACCAAGCGGGGATGGCCGACGTCGCCGGCGATTTCCATCTGGTAGCGCTCGAAGAAGGCCTCGTTATATTGGTCGAGGCTGCCGGGATAGGTGATTTCCTCGAGCGCCAAGCGATGGGCGATGACCTCCTCCAGCGCGCCCAGCTGGGGGTTCCGCTCGACGATCCGTTGGGCGGTCTCGCGCACGATGTTGGCCCGATATTCGCCGAGGACGGTGAAGAAGGGATTGACCATGCCGGCGGCGATCCGGTTGCCGAAGTTTTGGAGCCGGGCCGGCGCGGCGGCGAACCAATTGGTGATGCGGAGCGCCCGGGCTCGGGTGCCGGAAAGGCCCTCGAGCGAGACGCCGGCGGGAACCTCGACTTGAATGGGCTCGAAGGGGCGGCGTCCTTCCAGGGCCGCCTGGAGGCCGACCCGGCGGCGGAGCCGGCGGAGGCCGGCCGAGCCGGTCTCCCAGGCCAGGAGCGCCATCGCGTTTTCGGCCACTTCTTCATAGCTGAGGCTCCACTGGCCGGTTTCAATCCGGCGAACGGTGGCTCCGGTGCCCAAAGCCAGCCCGGTCCCGAAGAGGACGGTTCCAAAATGAAGGCCGAGGCGGCCGCTGCGGCTGAGCTGGCCGACGGTCTGGCCTTCGCCGGCCGAAGGCGCCAGCCCTCGGGCCAGCCGGCGTTGGAACAGCATGGTGCCGCCGAAGGTGATCGAATTGATCAGGGCGCCGTGGCCGAAGTCGCTCCAAAAATGGGTGTCAAGGCCGTAGGAGGCCCGCTCGTAGTTGTGCAAGCTGCTGCCGATCAAGGACATGGCGAGTCCGGTGCCGATGCCGGTCATGGCGCTGGCTTGCCAGGTGATGTTTCCGGCCTCGACCAGGGGGATTCCCCGGCTGACCAGGCGGCCGGTGCTGCCGGCGCGGTAGATCAGCGCGGCCGGCGCGGCTTCGGAGAGGATCATGCCGGCGGCCAAGGTCCCGAGGCTGGCCGGCGAGATCATGTGAGACCAAGCCCGTCCGGTGCGATAGCCCCAGCTTTCCATCCGGGTGGCCAACTCCTGCGAATGGGTCCGCAACCGTGAATCGAGGGCGATGCCTTCCGAGATCTCGGAAGTTTGGCCCAAAACCTGGAAAACGCCGTGGAGGGCCGCGATTTCATGGTCGGGCCGCGACTCCAGCCGCGCGTGATAATTTTCGAGAACGGTGGTGACGGTGGCGTTGATCCGATTTTGGGCCAGTTGCTGGTCGCTCAAGACCTCGATGATGCCGGCCAGGCTGAGGTTCGGATGGCGGGTCTGGTAGGCCTGCAGCAGGTCCACCGCCATGCTGCCGCGATGCAGCAGCTCGAGCGCCGCTTGGCGCTGATGAGCCGGATCGTCGATCTCGGTCGGGCTTAAGCCCAGCTCGGCGAGGAGCTGGGGGTGATGATGAAGCATCTCGGCCAGCGAATGAACCGGATGATTGATCTCGTTGGCCTGGAGCAGGGCGCTCAGCAAATTGGCGCCGGCTCCGGTGCGCAGCCGCTCGACGTGGGCGGCGCTGGTTCGGGCCCGGTCAAGCCAGTCGTCCAGCGAGACCTCGCCGCGAGCTCCTTCCAGCGAAGTTCTCAATTGGGAGCTCTGGGTCAACGCGGCTTCGATTTCCGAGCGGATAGTGCTTTGCTGGCCGGCGTCGGCCAGAGCGGTGATCAGCTCGCCGAGGGACGAGGCCGGACGGGTCAAGCTGAGGATCGCCAGGATCGAGCTCAGCGGACGATAGCGGTCGACGATCGCAGTCTCGGCGTCGCCGTTGACTTGGTCGATGCCGGCCGAGATCGTCACCAGCAATTCGAGGCTCACGCCGTTCAGCAGCGCGCCGGCGTGCTCGACGCCGGAGGGCGAGTCGAGATTCTGGATCAGCTGGTTGAAGGCCGGATCGCTTTGCAGGAGCCGGGCGGCTTCGAGGTCCCAGCGCCGGGTTTCGGGCCGGTTGGGATCGGCCTCGCCGGGCGGATGGGCCAGAAGATGGCGGTGCAATTCACGAGCCCGCTGGCGGGCGGCGCCGGCGTCGCCTCGAATCAAGGCTTGGCGCATCTGGATCTCGCGGACGATCGGCGTGTAGGCCTCGCCGGTGGGATGGGCCAACAAGTGCCGGCGGTGCTGGGCCAGGGCCGCATCGAGAAAATCGCTCAAGAGCCGGCCCAAGGGCTCCAGCTCGGCCTCGGTCGCGGCGCGCGAATCGTCGTTGGATTGGCTGCGGCCCAGGACATTGTTGATGACCGTGCTGGCCATGTAAATGTATTGGAGCCGCTGCTCGGGCGTGAATTCGGCGCTGTCGTTGAGGAAGCTCAAGTATTGGCGCGCGAAGGCCCGGAATTCGGCCAGCAAGGCCGGCACCTGGCCGCGAGTCTCGGCGTTTTCGAGCAGGCGATGGCTGAGGACGAAGTACCTTCGCATCGCATCGAAGTAGCTGCGGCGGTCGCCGGCCTGAGCCTGGGCGATGTATTGGCGGAGCTCGGCATAGACCGCGGCGGTTTCCTGCTCGCGGCTTTGGTCGATCCGACGCTGGCCCTGGTTGCCGGTGTCGAGGAGCAGCAGCTCGACGTAGGATTGGCGCTGATGCTCGGCCCGGTCGCTGTGGACCGAGGAGGCCAGGCGGGCCAGGCTTTGCAGTTGGGAGGTCGATGTCGAGACGTCATGGGGCTCCAACACCGGAACATGGCGACCCTGAAGATTGAGGATGGGGAGATGGGGTCGGCGCGGCGGAGCGCCGGCAGAGGATGGGGGCGTCATCGAAGGACCTCCGGACGGGCCCCCGTCGGCAAGGGGATTATCGTCATGGACCGTTGGAAGGTGCTAAGGCCGCAATGAAATCTCATGGCGCCTGCCTTTGCGAGGTTCGCCGGCGCGGGAAGGTCTGCTCGAAATAGCTCTCCCAACCCATGGCATGGTGCTCATCGGACAAATGAATCCGATCGAGATGGAATTCGACCCGGTGCGGCGCTTCGGAGTCGGGCATGTTGCGGAAAAGGCTGAGATAGCTGTAACCGTCGGCGTCGTAGCGGAACATCAGGGCGCCGTCGATCACGTGCATTTCGCCGTTCGGAAGGACTTCGATGTCGAAATATTGCTGATCGACCGGCGCTTCGCGGTGGCCCCGGAATAGCTCGAGGATGAAGCGGTCGACGTTGCTGACGAAGTTCTCGTAGGCGCTGACCCCGGCCACCTGGACGGCGCTGGTGTCCTCGGCGGTCGGCCCGCCCGCGGCCTGGATCTGGCTGATCCGGCGGCGGAGGAGGAGAAAGGGCTCGGCCGACATCGAGCCGCGGCTGATCGAGGCTTGAAGATCGCCGCGGGCTCCCGAAGGCGTGGCGTCTCGGCGCTGGCTCGGCAAGGGCGGCGGCTGGACGGGCGCCCGCGCCGGCTGGGCCGGCGGAACGATCGTCGGCGTGCTGTCGCTGCGCGGTGCGGCGGTTTCGGCGGGCGGCCCTTCGACGCCCGAAAAATCGGTTTCGGCGTTCCGGTCCGGAATCGGATCGATCTCTTCGCGCAACTCGCCCTCGCGGACCTCCATCGGCGGTTGGCTTTCCTGCCGGGGTCCTTCGGGGCTTTCGGCGCCCTCGGGCCGCAAGGCCGGGCCCAGGCGCTCACGCAATTGCTGGCCCTCTTCGGGGCTCAGCATCAAAGTCGTCTGGGCGTCGGACGGCTCGCTTTGGCTCGGCTCGGCGGGCGCTGGAATCGAGTCTTCGGGCCGGCTGTCCCGGCGGGCTCGTCGCTCCTGCTCGGTGCTGAAGCGAACCGTCGTGTCGCGGCGCTCGGGCCGGGAAATTGACTCTTGGGAAATGCCGGGCGAAGTCCGGCGAGCCGCGTCGATCAAGGCGGTGGTCGGACGGCGGGGGGCGGTGCTGGAGCTATCGTCGGCGTCGTCCAGCGGTTCGGAAGGAATTTCTTCGGGCGCTCGGCTCACCACCGGAGCCTCGCTCTCGGCGGTATCGGCTTGCAGAACCGGACGGCGGTGGGCGGCCGTCGGCTCCTCGGGGCCCTGGCTCGAGATCGATTCGGCGCCGGCCGAAGGCGGCAGAATCGGCGGGGAGAGAACTTCGCTGACGTTGTATCCCGCGATGACGGCGCGGAGCACCGGGTCCTCGCTGGTCAGCCGGCTGATCTTGCCGTTGGCGCCCATCTGGAAAGTGCCGGAACGATCCTCGGACGAGGGTTCGCCGGGCAGGACCTCAAAAGAGAGGTGCCGGCCATGCAGCTCGGCCCGGGCCCAGACCACCGGGTTGGTCTCATCGGCGGCGAGCCGCTCGCTCAAGGCTTGGCGGACGACGTGAATGCCGTTGGGATTGTCCCGGCCATTGAAGGCCGAAGAGCCGAGGATTTGCCGGACCGTGGTTTGCTGCCGCTCGGTCAAATCCATCACCGTCCGGGCCGCTGCGGTGCGGCTGAGGGGCTCGTCTTGCGAGGGCCGGACCTCGGCGGCGACCGGAGCTTCGGCGGGAACTGAGGCCGCCGGCGGATCGCCGAAGACGAGACGGCGGCCATCGCCCCGGCCTTCGATTCGCGGCATCCGGCCGGCCTCGAGGGCCCGGCTGATGCGGAGAAACTCGCCGGAGGCGGTGGAGCTGCGCAGGTAATTGCGGATGAAATTGCGGGAGCCCGAAAGCTCGGGGTTCCGGCTCAAGATTTGGGAAAGGCGGCTACGGACCATCTGCTCGACTTGGAAGGGACCGGCCTGATGCCGCCAATAAGACCGAAAGAGCCGCGGCAGGGTCGCCCGAAGCCCGGCGGCGCCGGCGTCCCACATCGCCATCGACAAGAAGACCTCGGCGGCCTGCTCGCCGGTGGGCACCGCCGAATGGCCGGAGATCGCGGCGGTGGCCATGTGGGCTCCCAGCATCGAGAAACCGCCGACCGTCCAGTTGCCGAGGCGCAGCCCGACGTGGCCCAGGGCCAGCCGTCCCGGCGGCAGGGCCGCGCCGGCCGGCAGCATCCGGCCGCGCAGCCAGTGGCCGGCCCCCATCGTGGCGCCCAAGGCCGCCATCGAGAAGACGGTTCCCAATGCCAAATTGAGCAGCCCCAAGTTTTGCAGCTCTTGGCCGTACTCCGAAAAATTCGTTCCCCGGGCGTGGACGACGTGAGCGCCGAGGCTGCCGACGTGCATGGCCAAGCCGACGCCCAAACCGGCGACGGCTTCGCCCCAGCCGGTGAGCCGTCCGCCGTGCATCAGGATGCCCATCTCGCCGGAGCCGCGCACGGCGGCCGCCGATTCGGCGCTGCGCAGGAAGGGGATCCGGGCGCCGCGCAGCAGCCAGAGCGGGGCCAGCTCGCTCAAGACCAAGCCGCCGGCCATCATGCCGAGCGAGCTCGGCGCGGTGAGGTGGCGGAAAACCCGGCCGGCTGAAAAATTCTGCAGCTCGGCGGCGTGGTTCTCGGCGATGCGGCGAAGCGCCGGCGGGAGCCGATGGTCGCCGCCGACCTGCTCGAGACGGCTGAGAGTTTGGAAGATCGCGAAATAAGCCGCGGCATTGGCGTCGTCGCTTTGGGCCAGGCCGTGGACCGATTCGACCATGTCGAGCAGCGGCTGCTCGAGGTTGAGGCGCATGCCGTCGCCTTGAAGGCCGAGGGCGGCTTGGCGCAGCTCCCGGAAGAAGGACCGGTTGGCCTCGGCGTTCAAGCTGGCTTGGGGAAGAGTGGCTTCGAGCAAGGCCGGAAGGTTCTCGCCGTGCGAAACCAGATCGCGGACGATGTCGCCGGTCGTGGCGGCGGCCTCGAAGCCGAAGCTTGAGCGCAGCTCGGCCCCCAGGCTGGAATTGGCGTCCAAGGCTTCGATGGCTCGCGCGACCGGGCGGCTGTCGCGGTCCTGAGCGAAAATCGTGCGGTAGGGCTCTTCCGAAGCATGGGCGAGGATGGAGCCGGCGGCGTTGCGGGCCAGCTCGACGATCTCGCCGGCGACTCGGTTCCGGGTCTCGGCCTCGTTCAAATCGCCGGGGAAGAGCGAAGCCAGGCCGTTGCGCAGCTCGGCGTCGGAACGCAGCCGGCCCTGCACGATTTCCCGGAGCTGGGCGGCATTGGCGGAAGAGCTCAAATGCTGGAGCAGGGACCGGACATCGGGGCTGGCGTGGCCGGCCTGCAGGTAGGCCGCGGCCAATAGGCTCAGGGCTTGGCTGCGCTGGTTGGCCTGAGGCGCCGAGCTCTCGCCGTTCCTGCTCAGGTACAGTCCTTGGTCGACGAAGCCGAGACATTCGATGCTGATCAGGTGGCGCAGGCCCTCGGCTTGAAGGCCGGTCCCGGTGCGGGGAAGGGACTGCAGGGCCAGCTCGGTGGCGGCGCGGAGCTGGGTGGGCAGCGGCATGGTGCGCGCCTCGGCCGGAAGCTCATTCAAGAGCCGGCGAGTCCGCAGCAGCTCGCCGAAGGCCGCGCTGTTCTGGCCGTCGATCAGCGCGATCTGGGCCTGGAGGTAGTGATCGAAATATTCCGGCCAGCCCAGGACATGGGAGTCGAGGCGCTTTCTTTCGCGCAGCTCTTCGACCAGGCTGCGGATCCGAACGAAATAGCTGCGGAGCAGCTGCCGGTCTTCTTGACTGTAAGTCTCGCTTCCGCTTTGGGCCAGCAGGGCGCTCAAGGTGCTGGCGATCTGGAACAGCATCCGGGCCCGGGTGCGCACCGGCAGCTCGCGTTGGTGGGCGTCTTCGGCCGGCGGGCGGAATTCGGGGTCCGAAACCCGGTCGAGGGCCTCGCGAGCGATTTCCCGGGCCTGGATTTGCAGCTCGCCGCGGGCGGCGGCGTCCTCGGTGTTCATGAATTGGGCGGCGAGGAAGTTCAGCGACAAGCGATAGAAGGTCGGATTGCTCCGGGCCTGGGCCCGGGTCTGAGCCACCGCGGCCGGAAGCTCGCTCAAGTCGGGGCGGCAATCCTCGCCTTCGGCACAATGGGGCCGGCGGCCGCTGGAAAAGACGCTGCGGCCCTGCTCGGCCGAGAGCTCGCGCGAGACCAGCAGGCTGCGGGCGAAGGCCTGGAATTCCGGCGTCGGCCGAAAATGGTGCGCCGGCTCGAGGCTGAGGCTCAAGTCGCCGCCGTGGGGTTGGCCGAAGGGTCGGAGTAATGGTGGAGTCATGAGGTCGTCCTATCTCTCTCTTTAATCTCCGGTTGCGCCGCCGGAGGTCGGAAATTCAAAAACCGGTTCGCCGGTCCGCGCGCGGGCCCGCCGCCGCGGCGCTTCGGCCAGAGGGGGAGCTTCGTAATGCGGATCGATCCAGGTCAAAACCTCGATCGCGGCGCTGCGGGCCTCAGTCCAGGCCGTCACCGGATTCCGGCTGTAGCGGCGGACGAAGGGCGCCAGGGCATGGGTGATGGTGGCCAGATTGCGGCTGCGCAGCCGCCGGTAGGATTCGGGCGCCCCGTGCAATTCGACCAGCATGCCGCGCAGCGCCGTCAGGGCCTGCTCCGGCCGGCGGGCTTCGCGGAAATCGCGGTAATGGCTGTAAAGGGCCCGGGTGACCAGCCAGTTCCGCTGGGCTTCGTCCATCCGGGAGGTCAAGGTGGCGAAGGAGCGCTCGAGTCGCTCAAAATTAGAGCCGAGGCTCGCGGCCGCCGTCGGGCTGAGCCGGGGGCCGAGCTCTTCGATGTGCTGTCGGATCCGGTCCATCCGCAGGCGCCACAGTTGAACTTGATGGGCCGGCGGATTGGTCGGCTGGGGCTGGCGGCGAAGCTGCTCCAGCTCGGCCACGGCGGCGCCGATCTGGGCCAGCGCCGGCTCGAGGTCGGCCCGCGCCATGTGGCCGGAGCGAGGCCGAGTCGGCAGCCTTCGTTGGTAAGCGGTCAGGGCGGTGCGGAAATAGCGGAAATTGCTCGCGATGACTTCGCCGAAAGTCTCGGTCGGGGACTGAATCAGCAGCCGCACCGAGCCGTTGTCCCGGAGCAAATCCCTGAACTCTTGGAGAAACGCGGTCAGCGCCGGCAGATCGACGCTGGGCGGACGGGCGGTGAGGTTGTCGTAGAAGGCATCGAGGCGAATGTGGAAGGGGCCGACGGTCTCTTGGCCGGTGCTCAATTCGTTCAGAATTTGAGTGGCGGCGTCGAGCTCGGTTTCCAAGGCCTCCGAGCTGTCGGTGAGGCCGCGGATCTCGCGCTGCAAGGCCAGGATTTCCTCCCGGTCTTCGGCGGTGAGGGCCGCAGCCGCCGCGTCCGAGGTCGCGGCATCAGCCGGGGCGGCGGCATCGGAAGTCGGCTCGGGCACGTGGCCGGCGTCGCCGGACTCGGAGCCCGGGCTTTCGAGCAAGGCTTCGACGCTGGCTTGGAGCGCTTGCAGGGCGTCGCGTTGGGTCGGCGTCTCTTCGGCCGAAAGCTCCGGGGCCGGCCGGGGAGCTTCAACTTCCGGCTCGCGATGGTGCGGCGCGACCGGCGGATAGAAATCGAGGCGCAAGCCGACCAGGACCTCGCCGCCCTCGGCCTCGATCCCGATCGCCGGGCCTTCACCACTGCTGCCGGCAACCGAAAGTCCGCCGCCCGGCGAATAGAAGGCCCGCAGGAAGAGGGAGGCGCCGACGCTGTCGGTGAAGGGAATCGCGGCCGCCAGCTCGCCGCCGAAGGTGAAGAGGGCGCCGCTGACCCGCCGCTCCCGGTCTTGGCTGATCAAGGACTGGTTGAAAAAGGCGCGGGCGCCCAGCTCGAGGGCGCCGTGGAATTGAAAATATCGGTGGATCGGCCAAATCGCCTCGCCGCGGGCGGTGGCGCTCAAGTGGTCGGAGAAATTGGTGTCGAGATGAATGCCGAGACCGATGAGTCGATCGGGTCGATAGGTGGCGAGGACGCCGCCGCGCAAGGCAAAGCCGGATTGACCGGCAAGCAGATAACTGGTTTCGACGGAGAGACGCAGCGGCGCGACCGTTGGTCGGTCGGATGCGATTTCCAGGGACCTGGGAGAGGTCCCGCGGGGCACAGGGGGTGTCATCAAACGTCTCCACGTGTGCCCCCGTGGATGGCCGAGGTATCGGCCTCAAAGTTGAGAAGTTGCTATATCGGAGCGAAGCCGATAGGTGCTTTTTCAAAGGAAAGCAAGAGACTGTCGCAAAACCCGGCTTTGCCGGGTTGCGCAGAAAATTCGCAGAATTTGCGAAGTGATATGCACGTCGTCCTCTACCAGCCTCAAATCCCGCCGAACACCGGCAACGTCGCCCGGCTCTGCGTCGGCACCCGCAGCCATCTCCACCTCATCCGGCCCCTCGGCTTCTCGACCGACGACGCCGCGCTCCGGCGGGCCGGCTTGGACTACTGGCGGTATCTAAGCCTCAGTTATCACGACGATTGGGCCGCTTTCCGGAGCGCCTACCCCGAGGCCCGGCTCCATTTTTTCAGCAAGAAGGCCGAACGGCCCTACACTTGGGCCGAGTATCGCGACGACGACTTTCTGGTCTTCGGCTGCGAAACCAAGGGCCTGCCCGAGGAGCTATTGCGGGAACATGCGGAAAGCGCCTGGCAAATCCCGATGTGGGGCGAGACGCGGAGCCTCAACCTCTCGACCTCGGTCGGGATCGTCCTCTACGAGGCTTTGCGGCAGGTGAAGCACGGGTTTCGTTAAAACCTTTATTTGCGAAGGGGCTTGGGTGGCGGGAGCAGGGCCTGTCCGGTCTGCACCCCCACCGTCCTCGCTTCGCTGCGGGCGGGGGCCCCCCGCTCCCGAAGAATCCAAGGCAACGCTATTCATGGTGCGAAATGGCAAAGCAACGATTGGCTAGTGACAGTAGAGACGATGAACTAGGCCGGATTGGGAATGAACTCGACCGGCGCCAGCGTCAGGCAGTCGCCCGAAAACTCGAGGCGGTAGAAGGCGCCGTAAAACCCGACATAGTCGCCGTGGCGGAGATAGGCCACCTGCTGGTGAGCCAGCCGGCGGTGGGTCTTGTTGCCGGGCCGGTAAACTTCGGTCGAAGCATGGCGGCCGAGGTTGGTCAGCCAACAGCTGTGGTCCTGGTTCATCAGGAAGCCGGCTTGGGCCGCGGAGCTCAAGCCCACGACGCCGCGGAACTCTTCGATTTCCAGGATGAGGTTGGGATTCGCTTCGAAGTCGACTTGGACTTTGCGGCGGTGGTTGGCGAGTGAAACGCTGAAGCCGGATTCGGGTCGTTTCGAGTCAAACGCCCCTTGTTGCGGCTCGAAAAGGCTCATGGAGTGCATCTTTTTTTCTCCCTAAAGAAAGATGCAACCCCCGTTGCCTCTTTCCAAGGTTCTTATCGGCCGGGGCCGGCAGATGTTGCCGGAATGATGCAACAATTTTTAAGGAGCCACGAAGCCCTTGAGCCGCAGCTCTTGGAGGGTGGCTTGAGCCGCGGAATCCTTGCCCACTTGGAGCAAGGCTTTCTGGAAGGCGGCCTGCTGCTCGGGGCTCATCGCCCCCGCGAAGACCACCACCGGAGCGCTCGGCACCTTGGCCGAGGTGGCGAGATCGGCGAGCTCGGCGACCCAGGCGGCTTTGAGGTTCATCGCCCGGTGCTCGTAGGGATCGAGGAGGATAAATCCGGTTTTTTCGCCGGAGGCGATCTTGCGAAGGTCGCCCAAGACATTGCGGGTGGGCTGCACCTCGAAGCTGAGGCCGGTCATCGTGGGAAAGAGGCGCTTGGCCAGGTAGTCCGGGCTGAAGGGCCGGGGCGAAAGGACAGTGATCTTGCCGGAAGTCGGCAAGGCCGATCCCTTTTTACCGACCAGATAGAAAGTCTCGGTGCCGTCGGCGCTGGGGAGTTGAAGACTGCGGGCCACTGGGGTGCTGCTCCAAGCTTTGGCCTGCTCCTCGAACAAGTCGGCGCTGAGCAAGGCCGCCGCCGGCTTTTCCTGTTGGATGAAAGTCAGGCCGGCCGTCTTGTCGGAGAGGTAAGTCGCCTTCATCTCGGGGCCGCCCGACTTCTTCAACGCTTCGGTGAAGGAGTCGAGCAGCGGTTGAGCCGCCTCGCTGCTGCCTTGGCCGCCGGGGTAGAGGAAAAGGAGCTTGAGCGGCGCGGCCGAAGCCAAAGCGGGAAGGAACAAAGTAAAAAGTGAAATGCTTAGAAGACGGATTTTCATGAGGCCTCGCATTAACCCCCCCTTTGAAAAAGGGGGGCAGGGGGGATTTGACGGAGTATCGAATCGGCGCGGTGCTTCGTATTGATCGCCAACGCTTTAAATCCCCCCCGGCCCCCCTTTTTCAAAGGGGGGTGTGACTTCCCAGGGTTTGCCTTTTTCTTCTTTCAAATACCATTTGCAAAAACGGCGAATGCCTTCCTCGATCTTGACCTGGGGATCGTAGCCCAGCACCGCCCGCGAATGGCTCAGATCGGCGAAGGTCGCGTAAACGTCGCCGGGCAAATAATCGGCGTGGACCCGCTTGGCGGGGACTCCCAGGTTCTTCTCCAGCAGGGATACGAGGTCAAGGAGCGGGACGGTCTGGGATTCTCCGAGGTTGAAGATGTCGTAACGCGGCGTCGAAGCCGCCCCTTCGAGGACCCAGCGGGTGGCGGCGAGGATGCCCGAAACGCAATCGTCGATGTAGGTGTAGTCGCGACGGCTGCTGCCATCGCCGTAGAGGGTGATCTCGCGCCCGGCCAGCATGGCCCGGGTGAACTTGTAAATCGCGAGGTCCGGCCGCTGCCGCGGTCCGTAGACCGTGAAGAAGCGCAGGTTGGCGATGCTCAGTCCGTGCAAATGATGATGGGCGTGAGCGATCAGCTCGCCGGCCTTCTTGGTCGCGGCGTAAGGCGAGATCGGGTGGTCGACCGGGTCGGACTCGCTGAAGGGCAGCTTGGTGTTGGAGCCGTAGACGCTGCTCGACGAAGCGGCGACGATGGCCTTGACGCCCGACTCGCGGGCCGCCTCCAGCACGTTCATGGTCCCGTTGACGTTGACTTCGACGTAGGCCTGAGGGTCGCGGATCGAGGGCTGGACGCCGGCCAGGGCCGCGAGGTGGATGACCGCGTCGATCGGCTTGGCCCGCAGCGCCGCCCGCAGCGCCCCGGCATCCCGGAGGTCGCCTTCCACGAACTCGAAATCCTGGGGCGCCGTTCGCTGAACCTGGGCCAAGTTGCCGAGCTTCTTCTCCAGCGAATAGACCGGGGCCAGGTTGTCGAAGCCGACCACCCGGCAGCCGGCGCGAAGCAAGGCCTCGGCGGTGTTGGATCCGATGAAGCCGGCGGCGCCGGTGAGGAAGAGGCGGGTTCCGGGTTTCATGAGGCCGATTTACGGGATAAGAGGATCCTTGTCCACAACCGAGTCAGCCAAGACGGCCCCCGGGTATGGTAGTAAGCCTGGTCCCGCTTTCTCGCCTGCTCCCGCAGGTCGGCGCGAAACTCGGGGTGGGCGATCGAGGCCAGGGCCGCCGGGCGCTCCTCGTCGGTCAAGCCGAAGAGGTTGACCGAGCCGTACTCGGTGACGACGTGCTGGACGTAGTGCCGCGGCGTCGAGACGATCGAGCCGGGCGGCAGGGCGTTCACGATGTTGGAGTAGCGCTTTCCTTTGCGGACCACGCTGGATTTGATGCAGAGGATGCTGCGGCCGCCGGGGCTGAAGAAGGCGCCCTCGACGAAGTTGAGCTGGCCGCCGACGCCGCTGTACTGGCGCTCGCCGATGGCCTCGGAGCTGACCTGGCCCGAGAAGTCGATCATGAAGCCCGAATTCACGCTCACCATGTTGCGGTGCTTGGCGATCACCGAAGAGTCGTTCACGTAGGAGACCGGCGCGGCGACGACCCGGCCCTGGTTCTTGCCCTTTCGCTCGTCGAGGAAGTCGTAGAGCTGGCGGTTCCCGAGAGCGAAGGCGAAGACGCTCTTGCCGTCGTGAAGGCCCTTGCGGGCGCCGGTGATCTTGCCCGACTCCATCAAGGTCAGGAAGCCGTTGCTGATCAATTCGGAATGGACGCCGAAATCGCCCAAGTCGGTGGAGGCAAGGATCCGGGCCACCTCGTCGGGAATGGCGCCGATGCCGAATTGGAGGGTGTCGCCGGAGCGGAGCAGCTGGGCGACGTTCTGAGCGATCTTGCGCTCGACCTCATTGGGCTCGGTGTCGGGCAATTCGAGCAGGCCTTGGTCCGATTCGACCACGAAATCGATTTCGTCGACGTGAATTTTATTGTCGCCCAATTCGGGCAAGCCCCCGACCATCGGCATGTTGGAATTCACCTCGGCGATGGCCAACCGCTTCGGATCGCGGGCGGCATTGAGGAAGGGGACGTAGACCGCCTCGGCGTCGACGCCAAAGGAGAGATAGCCGGAAGAATCCATCGAGGCGAGCGTCGTCATCACGACCCGCGGCGGGAAGGTCTCGACCCAGCGCTCGAAGCCGTTGAAGGGCAGGGGCTGATAGGAAAGGTTGAAGCCGGCATCGTTGAGCTTCCTTTCCACCGGTCCGTAATAGCCGCTGACGGTGTGGAACTCGGGCTTGATCAGGCAGGGGTAGGGGGCGGAGATCAAGCCGGTGAAAAGCTTGATCGACTTCGCATTTTTCATTTCACTTAATTTTTGAAGTAGGCTACGAGGCTGTCCGGCGGCAATCGAGGTGCTCAAGTAGTCCTCAGGCCGAATTTGTTCCAGAAACTGATCGTGACTGAGCTTCTTGCGCTGATAGGTTTCTTGAATTTGCATAGATGCTCTGTGTTTTAAAATTTATATTATTAATTTTAGAATATAGACGTATTTAGAATTTGGCTCTGATTGCCGCATTATTAAAATAAGTAGTGATATTCGCTATTTAAAGGTCTCGTTCCCGGGTGGCACAGGGGATGCAATCTAGACTAGCGTGCGTCGATGACGCCGCTGAGGAAAGAAAGCTCCTCAGACCAAAACAAAAAATAAAGTGTGCCCCCGGGTCGGAGTAGACAGAGAGCAATCGAAGTCTGCTCTGACCTTTTTTGTTTCTCCCCTCCGGAAGCCCACCGATATTAAGTCCAGCAGGTTATTTGACGAAGCAAAATTCCCGGACCGCTGCCAGTCATCCTGAGCAAAGCGAAGGATCTGCGACCTGCCAAGAAACTTAAGATAATCTGCGGCCCCTTCGCCTCTACGAGCTCCCGTCTGATGACCGAAGTAGCAGGTACTTTCAAAACACCTTGGCCAGTCGCAGATCCTTCCCCCCGGTTTCACTTGAACCTGCGGCGTTCAACCGGGGCCCCCGCTCAGGATGACATTAGTCAGACACTCTCCATATTTTATATTCTAAAATTTATTATTAATTATATATTTTATAATTATATAAATTAAAAATAACTGATAAAAATCAAGCAAAGTCATACACTTGATTATTGAAAAGTCTTGGCACCTCCCTTGCTTCTATCTCAGGCATGACGGCGACAATGAAGGCGCCGGTAAAAGAAAGAAGGGGCCAAGCGATGCAAGACAAGCAAACCCAAATCCTCGATTTCGTCAGCTACCGCAAGAAGACCGTTGCCAAGAAAGCGCTTCGCAGCAAGGTTCAGACTCAGGCTTACGAAATGCTGAAGGTCATCCAAGGCCTGGTTTTCGACTACGAGGCCCAGATGGTCGCGATCGCCCAGGAAGTGGCCGGCGACAATTGGGTCGAGAAGCACGGCCGCAGCCCGGCCGAGCAGATCGCCGACGATCTTCGCCGCCTCCACAATTTCAGCCAAGCTCTCGAGAACGCTTTGGACCATGGCGCCACCACCTTGGGCGAGGCCGCCAAGGCCATCCGCCACGGCGAGGACGAAGAGCTGATCGCGACCCTCGATTACATCCTCAGCAGCGATTACGTCGGTTTCCAAGCCATCACCAAGATCCTCGAGGCCGTCGTCTTCACCGCCGACAAGCACTTCTTCAATGCCGAGTCGATCGTCGCCACCTGGAAGGACCTCGAGGCCGCCGGTTTCGAGTACGGCGTCGGCCCCATCGCCGCGATCTGCTTCGAAGAAGCTCTCGCGATCTAGGCCACTCTTCGCTGATTCGTCCCAGACATCAAAAACGACTCCAAAGGAATCTCATGCTTAGCTTTGCCGGTTGCCCCGCGCCCCTCGCCGAAATCCCCGCTTGATCGAAATAAAAAGCCCGCCTCTTCACGAGGCGGGCTTTCATTCGTCTATTTCCCCATTTCTCTAACGCTTATTCGCAGCCTTCCGCTTCCGGATCTTCCAGGCAGGGATTGATCTGGGTCAGGCTCGGATCCACCGCCTGCACCTGAGGCCGATCGCCGACCTTGCCGTAATCGGTGGGTAGGTCCGGGCCGATGGGCGGATGATCGTTATCGCCGCAGTCGGGCTCGTCGACCGGGCAGACTTCCGGGGTTTCGACCGCTTGGATGTCCGGCGTATCGACCGGCCCGAATGGGGGCGGGTTGGGGTTGGCCGGCGGGTTCGGATTCTCGGTCACCGGCGGGACTTCGAAGTCGGCGTTGCCGCAGGCGATGGGCAGGCCGAGCAGGGCCAGCATCAGGAATAGGTTTGCGAGCTTTTTCATTTCGATCTCC
>DATEDP010000109.1 GCA_035281585.1 bacterium | reverse complement strand
TCCTCGATCCTTCGGGAATTAAGATCGAGGTTGTATACTGGCCGGCATGAAACAAAATTCCGCCAAGGAGTATAACCATGGCTCTCACCTTTTACTATGCCCCCATGTCCACCGCCACCCTCACCACTGCTATCCTCGCCGAGCTCGGCGTTCCCTGCGAGCGGGTGAAATTGGACCTCAAAGCCGGCGACACTCACAAGCCGGAATTCCTCAAGCTCAATCCCAATGGAGTCGTCCCCCTGATCGTTCACGACGGAACGCCGATTTGGGAGTCGGCGGCCATTGCGATGTATCTCGGCGAAGTGTTCGGGGTCGATGCCAAGCTTTACCCCGAACCGGGACCGAAGCGCGGCGAGGCGATGAAGTGGATCGTTTGGGGCAATGTCACGCTCGGTGAAGCGGCCAGCCGCTTGGCCTATGCCTTGCCGCAAGGCACGGCGGGCGCCGCCGCGGCCGAAAAAGCGAGGACCGACGTCGCCGCCCGCCTGAAGATTCTCGACGAAGCCTTGGCGAATCAATCCTTCCTCTTGGAAGACTACAGCCTCGCCGACACTCACCTCCATGGCTTCCTGAGCTGGCTGGGCCTGATGCAATTCGACTTGAAGCCCTTCACTCACATCCAGGAATGGCTGAAGCGCTGCAATCAACGTCCGGCCCTTGCCAATCTGCTCAACGACGCCGGGTGAATGGAGACTCATCTCACTGCGAAAGCTTGACCCGATAAACCTCGGTCTTCTGTCCCCCGCTAACGCCGTAATAAAACAACTCATGCCCGCCCGCCGGCAGCCCCTCCAGCGCCACATGCCCGCCACTAGCCGGTTTGTCGGGCGCCGCTTGGTCCACGCCGTAGAAAAACTCATAGTCCTTCCCATCATTGCTTTGGAAGGAAACCGAATAGTTCTTCGCGGTGCTTCCCAAAGTCCCCGGCATCGCATCGACAAAAGCCGAGATCGGCGTGACCTCGAAGGCATGTTGGAAGACCGGGCTCTCCTTGCCCTTGGCATCCACGTATTTGGCGTATAGCACGTGCTTGCCCAGCGGGAGCTTTCCGCTGACCTGGATGTTCGGAGTCATCTCCTGGGTCATCGGATCGGGAACCTGGCTCGGGCCGGTGTCGATCGTGGGATTGGGATCGTCGATCGAATAGTAGATCTTCTTCACGCCCATTTCGCGGGGGCTGATCGTCACGTCCACCAAGCCATGGGTCAGGAGCGTCACCTTCATTTCGACCGGCCGATCGACCATTGAGCCGTAGAAGGCAGTCACCATCTTATCGTACTCCGCTTTCTTGCGATAAACCGCGTCCAAATCCTTCTTGTCGATATAAAATGGCTTCACGCCGCCCTTCTCATCGGCTTTGGCGAAGCGCTCGAAGGCTGCCTTGGCTTCTTTCATTTCCTCGATGGTGATGTTGCCGGGTCCCGGCCGCAGGTATTCCTGGGCGAGCTCGTAGCCGATCGGCCCGACGTTGGGATGCTTGGCGGCCAGCGCCTGCAGCTGCGCCAGCCTCTCACTCCTTTCGGGCAAGGTCCGAATGGTCGCCAGCGCCACGACGGCATTGTCCGGATACTTGGCTTTCAGCTCGACGTAACGGGCCCGCGTCGCTTCGAGGCCTTGGGTGTTGTTCATCAGGGTTTGATAGGCCAGATGGGCGTCGATGTAATCCGGCGCCATTTGTAAAAATTGCTCGTAGGACTTGATCGCCTCGCCGGTGTTTCCCTTCACCTCGTAAAGGCGGGCGTTGGCGTAAAATTCTTCCGGCGTCTTCGGATCCGAAACCAGGGTTCCGCCCTTGAGCAACTGGTCGACCTTTTCCTCGATCCGCCCGACCGACGTTTTGACTTCCCCGACGTCCTCGCCGATCTTCAGGACGCTTCGTTGCAGCTCGGCGATCTGGGGAACCAAGCTGGCGGTCACGCCTTCTTTCGGCGTCGCGTAAAAGACGAAGGTCAAGACCGTCCAGCCGAAGATCGAGAGCGCGAAATAGCTGAGCACGCCGCCCAACTTCGAGTTGTAGGTTGGCTCTAATCCCTCGACCGCCGCTTTTTTTCGGAACAAGACGAGGGCCACCGCGAAACCGACCAAGGAGATCACAAGCAGCAGCGGAGGTATCGAAATCCAGGGCTTGAAAAAATCGCCGAAGAATCCGGTGAGGGAGGTGGTCAGGCCCCAGGGCTTCGCAATATGCCGCAGGGATGGCTTGGCTAATTTAAGATCCGATAGGCGCATAAGGAATGGTCCATTTTATTATTTGTGCTCCTCCCATTCCTACTTTAAAATCGGCCAATTTTGAGCCCTCGGGAGGTACCCATGAAAACCCAGCGATCCTGGCTTTTAACCTTGGCCCTTTTCTGTTTTCTCGCTTTCGCTCCGCCGCTGGAGGCCAGCGACCTCTTGGTGACCGCGCAAAGCTCGGGGAATGTGCTGCGGTATGATGGCCGGACCGGCGAGTTTATCGAAGAATTCATAGCCACCGGCAGCGGCGGCTTGGCGCGGCCCGATGGAATCGACTTCCACCCGAATGGAAACCTCTTGGTCCTCGACTTGGATTTGGACCAAATCCTGGAATACAACGGCGGAAACGGCGACTTCCTCGCCACCTTCGGCCCGGCCGGACCCTCCGGCGATTGCGTGGTCCTGGGACCGGACGGAAATATCTATGCCTGCGATTTCAGCGACGACCAAGTCTTCAAAATTGCCCCCGATGGGACCGGCGCGCCCTTCTTGACCGGGGTTAACGGCCCCGAGGGGTTGGATTTCGATGCCGCCGGAAATATCTACGTCAGCGGTTGCAACGAAAACGCGGTGCGAAGGTTCGATGGCGCCACCGGCCAGCTCATCGACGTCTTCGTCGCCCCCGACTCCGGCGGCTTGAGCTGCCCGGTCGCGGTACTCTTCGGGCCCGACGGCAACCTCTACGTGTCCAGCCTCGATACCAATGAAATCCTCCGCTACAACGGGACCACCGGCGCCTTCATCGATGCCTTTGTCCCCGCCGGCTCCGGCGGATTGTCGGCCCCCTTCGGCATGCTGTTCCGCTCCGACGGCAATCTCTACGTCGCCAGCATCGATACCGATGAAATCCTCCGCTACAACGGGACCACCGGCGCTTTCATCGACGCCTTCGTCACTGCCGGCAGCGGCGGCTTGGACCAGCCCTTGGATATGGTCTTCTTCCCGGCCGGTGAGCTGCAATTCAGCGTCGCCAACTTCTCGGTCGATGAAACCGAGGGAAGCGCGACCGTCGAAGTGGTCCGCGCCGGCGGAACCAATGGCGAGGTCACGGTGCAATTCGACACTTCCGATGGAACCGCGGTCGCCGGCACCGACTACACCGCCGTTTCCGAGACCCTGGTCTTCGCCGAGGGCCAAACCAGCCAATCGGTCGACATTCCCATCCTCCAGAATGGCCTGGATGCGACCGACAAAACCGTCAACCTCACGCTCAGCGATCCGACCGATGACGCCGAGCTGGGCGACCCCGACACCGCGGTCCTCACCATCGAGGCCGAGGAGATCGAGGGCGACGGCGGATGCCGGCTGGCGCCCGGCGCCCGGCAACCGGCCGGAATTTCGTTCTTGGCTTTGGGCTTGATTCTACTGGCGGCCTTACGATGGCGAAGCGCTTCGAAGGCGGCGTAAATTCAGATTTTTAATACCGTGGAATCCCCGGGTCCACCTCGCGCGAATAAGCGTCAATGCCGCCCTTCAAGTTCATCACGTTCTTGAATCCCTTCTTCTTTAGCTGCTCCGCCGCAACGGAGCTGCGGTTGCCATAATGGCAGATGACAACCGTGGTTTGGTCGGGATTTAGCTCGGCGATGCGGGCTTCCAGTTGACCCATGGGGATGTGGCGGGCGCCCGGAAAGCCCGCCCGTTGGATTTCCGACAACTCCCGGACGTCCAGCAATTGCAGTTGCTCGCCTTCTTGAAGCATTTGGGCCAGCTTTTTAGGGGAAATCGTCTCCGCGGCTTCGGCTCTGGGTTGATCGACGAGAAAAACCACCGCAAGGAAAAGAAGGATTTTCGCCAAGCTCTGTTTCATAACGGCTCTACGCCTTTAGAAAAACGTCGGCGGCCCGGTTCGGCAAGTGATCGACAAGAAGGTGTCGCAAGCCCGTGGCTTGCAAGTCATATCACTGCCGATATACCGCGCCGACCGCGCCTTGCCTTGATCCTTCGGCTCCATCTCCCATTTCTGCGCGCCTTTGTAGCCTTTGCCTTGGCACCAGGCCTCGGCCGCCTTGGAACCACAGCCTTCCTCCGGCGCGTAGCAGTAGGCTAGGCGCTGCTTCCCTTGCATCGGCTCCACGAAGACCGGCTTATTCGGATCGGTGGAAGATGCCTTGGCCGGCTCGGAGCTCCTCGGCGCCTCGTCGCTTTTTTTCGCCACCCGCGGCATCGGCCGAACCTTCAGGGTCAGCGCGGCTTCCGGCATGAAGCGATCCTGGATTCGGACATCGGTGACCTCATGGCTCTTGTTCTTCATCTCGACCAGCCGGCAATTCCCCTTGGCCAGGATGTCCTTCTCCTTGGCCTTGGAGCTGCCGAATTTATTCGAAGGGCCCAGGCTGTAGGGCTGATGGGGATTGTTGTCCTGGCTGCAAATATTGAGGAAATCGCCATGCTCGACCGTCGCCTTGCGGGCCGTGATCTTGCCCTGGCCGAGGTTGACGTCGACGGTTTCGCTGTAGGCGGTGGAAATTCCCAGGGTTCCCAGAAAGATGAGCAGGAAAAGGGGAGTTTTCATAAGTCCTCCTTTGGCGATTCATGATGGTCCCACCGTCGCCCGGGAGGGTCAAGGATTCATCCGCAAGAAACCATTGGCGAAATATGGCCTTGCCCCTTATGATCCGGCCGCGGACCCCCAAAAACCGAATATCTAGGAGATGATCCATGCGCCGTCTCGCCTACTTGCTTGGCAGCCTCGCCCTGCTTGCCTCTTGGAGCCTTTTGTCCGCCGCCCCGGCCGGGGCCGTCGAATACGTCGTCAACACCACCGCCGATATTTCCGATGGGACGCCCGATGGGGTCTGCGACGACGGCTCGGGCAACTGCAGCCTGCGCGAAGCGATCCAAGAAGCCAACTTCAACGGCGGGCCCGACAGCATCGTCTTCGCCGATTGCGGAAGCGCCGAGTGCGTTTACCTCCTCACCTTGGGCGGCATCGACGAAGACGGCGCCGAGACCGGCGACTTGGATATCAACGATGACCTGGTCCTCACCGGCAACGGCCGAGCCGTGACCATCGTCGACGGCGACAACCTGGACCGGGTCTTCGATTTGGATCCGGGCCAATTGGGGGTGGCGATCACGCTCAATTCCCTGACCGTTCGCCATGGCAACGCCCAATTGGGAATCTTCTTCAACACCGGCGGCGGCATCTTGGCCAGCGGATCGACCGACTCGGCCTTCGTCCTCAACGATCTCCTGATCACCCAGAACGTCTCGATCGTCGATGGCGGCGGCCTCTCGATGTTCCTGGGCACATTGACCATCAATGATTCGACCATCAGCGACAATGAAGCTCAGGGCGGCAACGGCGGCGGCGGTCTGTTCTTCGGCAATGGCGAGAACCTTCAGGTCAACCGCTGCATCGTCGAGGGGAATCGGGCCGGCCGCGGCGGCGGCATCGTCAACCTCTCGGAATTGACGATCAACGATTCGACGATCCGCAACAATGAGGCCACCGACTTCGAGGACCTCGGCCATGACGGCGGCGGCATCCTGGCCTTCAATCATGTGACCATCAACAACAGCACGATCAGCGGGAATTCGACGATCGAGGACGGCGGCGGCATCGTCACCACCAGCACCGCCACCATCACCAACTCCACCATCAGCGGCAACACCGCTCAAGGCAATGGCGGCGGCGTGGAGCCGAGCCAAAACGAGGTTTCCTTCACCAATGTCACGATCAGCGGCAACAGCGCCGGCGGGCAGGGCGGGGGAATTTTCATCGGCCCGCCTCCGACGCCCCAACCCGGCATCAAGTTCGGCTTCAGCCCCCCGACCGTCAACCTGCTCCACCTGACGATCGCCGATAACCAAGCGGCGGAAGGCGGCGGCATCTTCAACGGCGGGCCGGCGGCCTTCGTGAATTTCCGCAATTCGATCATCGCCGACAACGGCTCCGGCAATTGCGCGGGCGAGGGGACCTCCTTGGGCGGCAATGTCAGCGACGATGCGACCTGCAACCTTAGCGGCCAGGGCGATCGGCCCGACGCCGACCCGGCCCTCGGCGCCTTGGCCGACAATGGCGGTCCCACCCAAACTCAGGATCTCTTGGTCGGCAGCCAAGCGGTCGACGCCGGCATCGACTGCCCGCCGCCGGCCCAGGATCAGCGCGGCATTGCTCGTCCGCAAGGCCTGGCCTGCGACGCCGGCGCGGTCGAAGTGGCCTGCGGCGACGGTTCGGTCAACGGCGATGAGGAATGCGACGACGGCAATAACTTGGACAGCGACGGTTGCAGCGCGCTCTGCATCATCGAAACGCAGCAGGACTTCCTGCTCAATGGAACCGGCTGCGCCTTGCAGGCTCAAGCCAAGCCGGACTTCAGGGCCGGCGCTTGGCTGCTCTTGGCGTCGGTGCTCGGCCTGTTCTTTAGGTGGAAGAAGCGTCCTTCGGCATCGCCTGGCCTTTGACCGGGCCTTGGCGGTAAGCCGTCGTCGGATCGAAGGGCCCGTCGAGGGCCGGCGAGCGGAACTTCTTCTGGTCTTCGGTCCGCTCGACCCGGCTGAAGATCTTGGCGATCTCCGGATCTTGCAAGGCCTTGTCCATCCGCATCACGACCTTTTCGCCGGATTTCTTCGTGACCACCAGCACCGGGCTGACGAAGCGCACGCCCAAGGCGTACTCGGTGTGGCGGTAGCCGGCTTCCCTTCCGTGACCGGGCGTCCGCTGGATCGGGATTTCGTCGGCGCCATATAAACCATAGAAGTCGATCGCCTCGCCGGCCTTGCCGCCGGCGTAGCGCACCGCGACCTGGGGCGAGACCACCAGCTCTTTTTTCCCGCCGGCCACCAAGGTGCCCAACGCCACGCCCTTCAGCTGGGCCTTGATGTCCAAGTCGCTCCGCAGGTAAAAGCCGGCCGAGTCGAGGTAGGCCGAGTTGGCTTGGAACTCCTCGGGATGGCTGTAAGAAGGGCCGACGACGCGCTTCCCGGCCTGGGCATAGGTTTCCTCGACGATGGTCTTGGTGGGCAGGCACCAATCGTATTTGCGGGCCAGCGCCTGGGCGAGGATCGGCGACAGCGGCACTCGGACGAAATCTTCGTTGGAGCCGATCGCGATGTAGTCGGGCATGACGTAGGTCTTCACCTCGCCGCCGTCGGGTCCCTTGATCGTCACGGCCTTGGGACGCCGCAAGAACTCGGGGACATTGCCGAGCTCGATCTGCTCGAGGATGGCGTTCTCCCTTTCGATCTTCGAGAGCTTGCCCAGCTGGCGCGGATTCTTTTCGAACTCCTTCAAGTCGACGCCCAAAACTTTTTCCATGAACTGGCTGCCGCCGAGGGCGTTCTCCGGTCTCTTCGGCAAGTTGAGGAAGCCCTTGGCCCGATAGTCCTCGGGCGACCGGATCTGACCCTGCAAGCTCGCGAGGTCGGAGGCTTGGTCGCCGGCGCCGAGGCTGCCCGCGTTCAGCTCGAGATAATCGCGGTACTCCTGCACGAAGGCGGGGTCGTCCTTGCCGTAGAGCAATTCCGCCCGGTTGGCCAAACCGTTGAGGTAGTCGGCGGCCTGGGGATCCTTGCAAGAGATCTTCTGAGTGCCCGTGAGCTCGGCCTTCGAATTTCCTTCCAAGCGCTTCAGGTCGCTGGCGAGGGATTTCCATTCCCGGGTTTCGAGCCGCTTGGCCGGAGCCTTTTCATCGGCGCCCTTGAAAATCGTCGGACTGAAGCTCCATCGGCCCACCAAAAAACTGAACAATGAGAACATTGGGAACATAAAGCCTCCTTTATCTAGGAGGAGCAATTGTCGTGCCCAAGGACCTAAATAATAAGTATATGTAAATACTTATGATTTTATCGAGTGCCGGTGCTGGAAAGCGCGCCGAAATGGGAAAAGTGCTCAGTTTGAGAAGTATTCTCTATTGAAAGGAAGACCGTGGGCCACGAGTGCCGCCTGCAAGCGGGAATTCACCCCCAACTTGCCGAACAGGTGCCCGGCATGAGTGTGGACGGTGTCCCGGGAAACAAAGAGCCGTTGCGCGATCTCTTGGTCGGTAAGTCCCTCCGCCAGCAGGCGGAGAACCTCGGTTTCGGTCTTGGTCAAGCCGTAGCGCCGAGCGACTTCGGCAAGCTGCGGCATATGGACAGGTAAATTGGCTCGTTCGAGCTCGGCCAAGACGAAAGGATTTCCGGAGCGGGTTTTGGCCAGGCGAAGGATAACTTGAATCGGCTCGGCTTTTTTCCCGAAGAGAGCGACGTGGGACGAGGGAGCTTCGCAAGTTCGCCCTTTCGCCAAATCGCCAAATTTACGCACCGCCGCCCGGAGCTCTTCCGAGACCTTAAAACGGCCGCGGGTTTGGAGACCCACCAGCTTCTCGGCGCTCTGCGAGGCGCAAAGCAGCTTGCCTTCGATGTCGAAAGCCATCTTGGGGCGTGTTTCCGTGTCCAGGACTCCCTCCAGGGTGGAGCAGGATTCCTTTAAGATTGTCGAATGGTCGATCCATCTTCCCAAAGCTTGCAGCGGTGGCAATAGGCTCTCCGCCATTTTCCGCTCCTCGGCGTTAAAGCTCGGCTGATGGTGACCGCGGGCCAACAACAGCTGAACACAGCCTATTTTATAAGGCTGGGCCTCGCTGAATCGGAAAATGAAGTAATCATGCACTCCATTAGGTCGTCCCAGCTCATGATACACCGGAGCTTTTAAGAAGGCCTTCCATTCCGGGCAGTCGGACGCTTGGAGAAGCCTCAGGTTCCTGGCGGAACTGGCGGAGATCATGGGGTCGCAATGATAATACCGTTCGGCCCATTGGAGATGGATCTCGATCGCCCCCGCGCTGACGATCAGTGGTCCCCGCTCGTCGGTCCGGAAAAGAATGGAGAGGCTGGTGTTGAAAAGTCGGTCAAGGGAGGAGACGGCTTGGGCTCCGAACTCTGCCCATGAGGAAGATTCGTAGGCGGCTTGTAAGATGTTTGCCGTCGCCTTTTCACGAAAATCTAAACTTTGCATAGCCCCTCAGAAATGCCAATTTTTTGCTCAGTTTGAGAAGTATTCCCGATTGAAAGGAAGGCCATGGGCCACGAGCGCCGCCTGCAAGCGGGAATTCACCCCCAACTTGCCGAACAGGTGCCCGGCATGAGTGTGGACGGTGTCGCGGGAAATGAAGAGCCGTTGCGCGATCTCTTGGTCGGTAAGTCCCTGCGCCAGCAGGCGGAGAACCTCGGTTTCGGTCTTGGTCAAGCCGTAGCGCTGCGCGACCTCTCCGAGCTGGGGGATTTGAGCCAGTAAATCGGCCCTTTCCACCTCGGCCAAGACGAAGGGATTTCCGGAGCGGGTTTTGGCCAGGCGGAGGGTGACTTGGATCGGCTGGGCGTTTTTTCCATAAAGGGCGACCTGAGGCGAGGGGGCTTCGGAACTTCGCTCTTTCACTAAATCTCCGAAGCGCCGCACCGCCGCCCGGAGCTCTTCCGAGATCCGAAAACGGCCGCGGGTTTCAAGGCCAACCAGCTTCTCGGCCGTCCGCGAGGCGCAGAGCAGCTTGCCGTCGATGTCGAAAGCGATCTTGGGGCGCCCTTCCGAGTCCAGGACTCCCTCCAGGGTGGAGCAGGAGTCACTTAAAATTCTGGAGCGATCGATCCATCTTCCCAAGGCTTGGAGCGGCGGCAGGAGGCTTTCGGCCCTGCGGCGCTCTTCGCGGTTGAAGCTCGCCTGATGATGGCCGCGGGCCAACAAGAGTTGAACGCAGCCCGACTTGTAAGGCTGGGCCTCGCTGAAGCGGAACATGAAGTAATCGTGCACTCCGCAGGACTTTGCCAGATCAACATAAACGGGAGCTTTCAAGAAGGCCCGCCATTCCGGGCAGTCGGAGGCTTGCAAGAGTCCCTGGTTCCTGGCGGAAATGGCCGGAATCATGGGATCGCAATGAAAATATTTTTCCGCCCATTGGAGGTGGATCTCGATCGCTCCCGCGCTGGCGATCACGGGTCCCCGCTCGTCGGATCGGAAAAGAATCGAGAGGCTGGTGTTGAAAAGCTGGTCAAGGGAGGTGACGGCTTGCGCCCCGAATTCTTCCCAGGTGGAAGCTTCGTAAGCGGCTCGTAAAATGCTCGCTGTCGCTTTTTCGCGAAAGTCCAAACTAGGCATAGCCCCCCCTGGATAGCCGGAATCCAATGACGCGCTCAGGGGGTGAGAGAATCTATTTGTCGAGGATGAAGGCGCTCGTGAGAGAAAATCCAGGTGCTAATCGCCGATGACCACGAATCCTTAGGTTGCCACTTCTTCCCTTCCCCGGAGCCGGAGTATCGAAGCTAAATCTTAAAAGCTGCCGCCGGGACTTTTCAATTGAAAAATCCCGGAGCAGGGCCAGAAACCCATGCGTTTGCCACCAAAATTCCCCAGTTTGGGTGATTTCAACCGGATCAAAACAAAGTAGATTTTCCTTTGAGAAAACACCAATTCCTAGCGGGGGATTTTATGATTAAACCAATTAAATCAAGCATCTATCTCAGCATCGCGGTGGCCATGCTCATGGCGTGGGCACCTTCGTCCAAGGCCCAGGTGATCATCATTCAGCCGAATCAAGACGATTCCTGCGCCGTCTCTTTTGACGAAAACTGGAACCAGATAAATATCGGCCACTACGTCGGCAAAAAGAAGAGCTGGTGCGGGCTTCCCTCGAAGCCGGCCTGCCATCTTCCCGAGTGGGACTTGATGGGGGGCTCGCTGCTCGTGCAGGGTGTGAGCGACGTCAATGTCGTGGCCGACGGCCCTTTTCAAAACTGCTCCGGCGTGTTTATGGATGGCGCCTCGAATGTCACGGTGTCGGACATCGACTGCCAGGAAGCCGGCGGGGGCGTGTTAGTCACGAACAGCAACAATATCACCCTGCGTAACCTCTCTTTCCAACTCGCCGAGGGCGCCCAGCCCAGCTCCTTGGACGTCCAGAACAGCCAGGGCGTGACGGCCTCCGGGCTTAGTTTCGAGGGAGGCTTCGATAGGGCAAACGTCCAAGCCTCGAGCGACGTGAAAGTGGATCGAAGCTACTTCGAGGTTTCGAACAATGTTTCGTTCAGCAACATCAACATCTTTGAGTCGAGCGATGTTTCGTTCAGCAAGGTGGTGGTCAACGGCGGCGGGGGTGGTGTTACCATGAACGCTTCGACCGACGTGAGTCTAAGCCAAGCGCGAATCACGCCCGGCGCGGACTCGACATTCCCCAGCATCCTCGATTTCGATTCGACCGGCATCAATATCAATCAGGTCACGATCGATCGGCGGGCCGTCGCGTCTAGCAACTGCGTCAACCTGAATGGCTCGAGTGAGGTCACCATCGCGAACAATAAATGCCTTTCCGATCCGGCGAACAGCTCGGATTACGCTATCATCTTTACCCAAGTCTCCGATTACCTGGTCACCCGGAATCTGCTCGACGGCAGCGCCAGCGGCATCTTCATCACCGACCAGGCCACCGGCGAGGACTCCGAAGGGGAAATCAGCCGGAACACGGTCAACGTCAACGGCGCCTACGGAATATTCTTGTCCGGAGCTTCTGGTGTCGACGTGATTCGAAACAATTTCACGAACTCCGCTGGGATCGGGACCGGAGCCTTTTACTACGACGAGGCCGGCATTCCTCCCAATACCGTTCCTCTGATCATCAACTTCGAGAAAAACAAATACTCGGGCTTCGAATTCAACGGAGAGTGCAATAGCCTTGAAATGATCTGTCCCTAAACGGGGAATGGTTTGTCGAGACACAATGCCCCTGGGGAATTTGCTCCAGGGGCATTTTCAAACGGAGAAAATGGATGAATGCCATCCTATCAAAATATGTTGGGCTTGCCTTGGCGCTGTGGCTTGGCCTGGCGAGTTGCAGCCAGAAGTCGTCAGCCCCGGCGGGCGAAGAAGTGAGCGGGCCCCAGGCACCGGCTCAGGAAGCCCCGGCTGACGACGACGAGGAATTGTCGATCATTTTGGATGAAAGGAAGCGATAAAATGGAGATTTTTATGTTTGGCAAGAGGGTCTTGACGCTCGCGGCGCTGACCGGAGCTTTGTTGGGAGGGGTTCCGGCTTGGGGCGCGGTGGTGGAAGCCGAGGTCGTTTTGGCCCAAGTCTCTCGGGTTGCCAAAAAATACAACAACTGCACCAACGACGGGAACACCTACACTCTTGAAATCACCGGCCAAGCCGATGGAGTGGAGAAAATTATCAGCCTTCCCAACGTGGAGCCCAATAAGCCGGATGACGACGACGCCAGTCGAGCGGAGGCCGACATGGCCGCCTTTTGTGAAAAGGCCGCGCTTTTGACCAAGAGCCTGCCGGAGAAGCATGATCTCTACATTCAGATCAAGTACGAGAACCAGGGCGGCGGCGGTCCAAGCAATGAGGGCCTTTGCACCTCGACCGGGAGCTCGACTCGAGTGCGCGGGACTCAGTTGGTGTGTGAATTGAGGTAGAAAACGGAGGTTTGTTATGTTCGGCAAGAGGTTTATCGCGATCGCGGCACTTGCGGGAGCTTTCCTGGGAGCGCCTCAGGCCTGGGGCGTCGTCGTCGAGGACGAGGTTGTCTTTAGCCAAGTCTCACGGGTTGCCAAGAAATACGATAATTGCGCCAACAACGGGAACACCTATACTTTCGAAGTCACCGGCCTGGTGGATGGGCAGGAGAAGACCGTCAGGCTTCCCCAGGTACGGCCGGACCGTGACGACGATAGCCGCGCGGAAGACGACATGGTCGCTTTTTGCGAAAAGGCGGCCCTTTTGACCAAGAGCCGGCCGGACAAATATGATTTCTACATGCAGGTCAAATATGAGTCCACGGGGAGCGGCGGTCCGAATGAAGTCGGCCTCTGCACAGAGACCGTGGGTTCTGGCCGCGAGCGCGGGACTCAGTTGGTGTGTGAATTAAGGTAATGGCCATGGGCCATGAGCGCCGCCTGGAGGCGGGAGCGAACGCCCAACTTGCCGAACAAGTGTCCGGCATGGGTGTGAACGGTGTCCCGGGAAACGAAGAGCCGTTGCGCGATCTCTTGGTCGGAAAGCCCCTGCGCCAGCAGGCGAAGAACCTCGGTTTCGGTCTTGGTCAGGCCGAATCGAAGCGCCAATGTCGCGAGCTGGGGAAGCTGATCCGATAAATCGGCCGGCTCGATCTCGGCCAAGACGAATCGATTCCCGGAGCGGGTTTTAGCCAGCCGAAGCGTGGCGCGGAGCAGTTGGCCTTTTTTTCCGAAGCAAGCGACCTGAGGCGAGAGGCTTTCGCCGATTCGCCCCTTTGACAAATCTCCAAAACGCCGGACGGCCGCGAGAAGCTTTGGCTCGATTCGAAAACGGCCGCGGGCATGGAATCCAGCCAATTTCTCGGCGCTCCCCGAGGCGCAAAGCAGCTTGCCTCCGACGTCGAAAGCCATCTTGGGACGTCCTTCCGAGTCCATGATTCCCTCCAGGGTGGCGCAGGACTCGCTTAAGCTTGTCGAACGATCGATCCATCTTCCCAAAGCTTGCAGCGGGGGCATCAGGCTTTCGGCCCGGAGCCGGTCCTCGCGGCTAAAGTTCGGCTGCTGGGGACCCCGGGCCAACAAGAGATTGATGGAGCCCGGTTGGTGAAGGGACCTGTTGAATTGGAGGTTAAAGAAATCATGCATTCCGTTGGGTCGTCCCAGCTCACGATACACGGGAGCCTTCAGGAAGGCTTTCCATTCCGGGCGCTCCGACGCGTGTAGGATGCCCGGATTCATTTTTTGAAAGACGGGGACCATGGGGTCGCCATCAAAATACCGTTCGGCCCATTGGCGGTGGATCTCCACCGCTCCTCCGTGGCCGATCATGGTTCCACATGCGTCGGTTCGGCAAAGAATGGAAATGCTGGTATTGAAAATTTCGTCAAAGAAAGGAAGGGCTTGAGCCCCGAAATCCTCCCAGGAGGAAGATTCGTAGGCGGCTTGTAAGATCTTTGCCGTCGCTTTTTCCTGAAAATCTAAATTTTTCATAGCCCCCGCCGGTGTCAAAAATCTTAAGGGCTGTGGTAGTCCCTTTCAATTGAAAAACCTGGGCTAGGTCTAAAAATTCCCCAGTTTGGGTGATGGCAGGCCGGACCAAAAGAAGTACATTTTCTCGAATCCAAGGTTAATAAACTTAATCCACGACTCACTCATGAAGGGGGTTATTTTATGGGTAAGCGAAATCCAACAATTTTATCGGCCATCTTCGCGATGGTCTTGACGGCGTGGACACTATCCGCGCGGGCGCAAGTCATCCTCGTCCAGTCGAATCCGGACGAATCCTGCGCCGTCACGATCACGTTCGATGAAAACGGCGTGAACTTCGTGAATATCGGCACTTACACCGACGGAGTCTGCCATGTTCCGGAGTGGGACTTGATGGGCGGCTCGCTGCTCGCGCTGGGCGTGAGCGGCGTCAATGTCGTGGCCGACGGTCCTTTGCACAACTGCTCCGGCGTGTTTATGGATGGCGCGTCGAATACCACGGTGTCGGACATCGACTGCCAGGAAGCCGGCGGGGGCGTGTTGGTCACGAACAGCAACAATATCACCCTGCGTAACCTCTCCTTCCAACTCGCCGAGGGCGCCCAGCCCAGCTCCTTGGACGTCCAGAACAGCCAGGGCGTGACGGCTTCGGATCTTCACTTCGCGGGCACCTTCGATCGGGCCAATATCCAGTCCTCGAGTGGTGTCAGCGTAAGCAATAGCTCCTTCGAGGTTTCGAGCCAGGTTTCGTTCAGCAGCATCAATATCTTTGAGTCGAACGATGTTTCGCTCAGCCAGGTCACGGTCACCGGCGGCGGAGGCGGAATGACCATGAGCAATGCGACTGGCGTGAGCCTGAGCCAATCCACGATCACGCTCGGCGCGGACTCGTTCTTTCCCAGCGTCCTCGCTTTCGATTCGACAGGTATCAATGTCAATCAGGTCACGATCGACCGGCGGGCCGTGGCATCCACCTCGTGTGTCAATCTGAATATCTCGAGCGGTGTCACGATTGCGAACAGCAAATGCTTGTCCGATCCGGCGAACAACTCCGATTTCGCTATTGTCTTCACCCAAGTCTCCGATTACCTGATCACCCAAAATCTGCTTGACGGTAGTGACAATGGCATCTTCATCACCGACCAGGCCACCGGCGAGGACTCCGAAGGGGAAATCAGTCGGAACACGGTCAACGTCAATGGCACCTACGGACTATTCTTGTCCGGTGCTTCGGGTATCGACGTTGTTCGAAACAATTTCACGAACGCGAGTGGAACCGGGACGGGCGCTTTTTACTACGACGAAGCCGGCATTCCTCCCAATGTCATTCAACTAATCATCAACTTCGAAAAGAACAAATACTCGGGCTTCGAAATCAACGGCGAATGCAATAGTTTAGAGACGATCTGCCCCTAGCCGGGTATTATCGTCGATGACGCAGCGCCCCTGGAAATCGTTTCCAGGGGCGTTTTTATGCCTAAAAATTCCCCATTTTGGGTGATTCCGAGCCGGGTGAAAAGAAGTACATTTCTCTGATCCACGGTTCACTCATGATGGGGGTTATTTTTATGGGTAAGAGAATTCCAATAATTTCAGCCATCTTCACGATGGTCTTGATGGCGTGGACCTTGTCCGCGCGGGCGCAATTCGTCATGACTCAAGCGAATCCGGACGAATCCTGCGCCGTCACGATCACGTTCGATGAAAACGGCGTCAATTTCATCAACATCGGGACCTATCTGGATGGAACTTGTCATCTTCCCGAATGGGATTTCATGGGGTCTCCATTGGTCGTCCAAGGCAGCGACTACAATGTCACCGCTGACGGCCCTTTGCACAATTGCGCTCAAGTAGTGGTGGAAAGCGCCTCGAACGTCTCGGTATCGGGTGCCGATTTTGACGGGGTCTTTGGGGGCGTTGGGGTATATGGCGGGAGCAATATCACCTTGCACGATCTTTCCTTCCAAGGAACCCTAGATTTCTTGGACCGGGCCTTGGATGTCTCGAGCTCCCAAGGTGTCACGGCTTCCCAACTCAGCTTCACCGGCAATTTCGATCGGGTGAACATCGCATCGTCGAGCGGCGTCAGCGTCGCCAAAAGCTCCTTCGAGCTGAGGGACGATGCCTTCACGGTAGTCAACATCTTTGAGTCGAGCGACGTCGCGGTCAGCCAGGTCAAAGCCAACGGCGGCCAGGGTTTGATGAGCGCATTTAATGCGAACGGTGTGACCCTCGACAAGGCGGCGGTCACGCTTAGCGCGGACGGATTCTCCGCCAACGTCGCCGTGTTCGATTCGTCGGATGTCAGCGTCACCAATTCCACGATCGACCGCCGGGCTATCGCCGCCTCTTCCCTCTGTTTCAACCTCAATGATTCGAGCGATATCACGGTCTCGAATAATAAGTGCCTGGCCGATCCGGCCACCAGCTCCGGCGGCGCCATGACCATCACCATCGTCAAAAACTACCTGGTCGCCAACAACCTGTTCGAGGGCAACGCCGGCGGTATCTTTGTCTCCAGCGACGGCGTCATTCCCGACAACGGGGAGATCAGCCGGAACACGATCAATATGACCGGCCCCTACGGGCTGTTCTTATCGGCGGTGACCGACGTCGACGTGATTCGGAACAATATCACCAACACGCTCGGAACCGGGCAAACCGGGACTTGGTACTACGACGAGCTCACCGATGGCACGCCGCTGTTCATCAACTTCGAGAAGAACAAATACTCGGGTTTCGCCCTCAACGGCGAATGCAATAGCTTGGATACGATCTGCCCCTAGCCGGGAATAGTATCGTCGATACGCAGGGGCCCCTGGAATCCTCGGATTCCAGGGGCTTTTTTGGTTGGGCCGCCTTAATCCATGCGGGTTTTCGGAGAGAAGCGGCGAAGATTTTGCGATTCCCCCCCTTTGAAAAAGGGGGGATTAAGGGGGGATTTGAAGCGGTGGCACAAATCCCAACCCACGTTCAAGCACCTGCCACGGCTTAAATCCCCCCTCCCCCCCCTTTTTCAAAGGGGGGTATTGCATTTTGCAGCACCGACTTGAGCTTGCCTCGGACCGATTCCGAGCTTCGGTGGCCTCCTTCATAATAAAGCACGCGGAAATCCAGCGAAGGCTCGTTTCGTTCACGGTGCGCGGCGTTTTTCCTTTCGAAAGCCTTGACGGCGCCGGCGGAGACATGGGCGTCGTTCAAGCCATGGAAGACGTAGATAGGGACTTTGGGGCTTAACAATCTCAAGCCTTCCAAGGTTGCTTCGTTCGAGGGCGCTCCGCTTTGCTTTCGGAGATATCCGCAGGGAACCCCGGCCCATTTTTTCAGCACTTTCCAATCGCATTCGGTCATGGCCGTCTGGATTTCGTTGCGGAGCTTTTCCGGATAGTTCTGGAGTTGCTGACTCACGATCTCATCCCAGGGCTCGATCGGGAGGCCGGTCAATAACAAGCTTTGAACCTGGGCCGCGAGCGGGTCTTTCTCTTTCAAGAGGCGCTCATAGAGCCGAAGGGCGATTTGGGATCCTTCGGAGTGGCCCCGCAAATGGATGGCCTGGACGGTTCCGCCGCCCTGTTGTAGGCCCCAGCGAAGTGTTTCGGCGGCGCAGTCCATCAGCGTGTCCTGGGTGTGCTTGAGGAAAGACGGCTCGTCCTCGAGTTTGTAGGCGCCGGGTTTGCCGCCCTTCTTGGGCTGAATGCCGGGCTTGTCGAAAATGACGTAAGAGACGGGATGAGTCTTGAGCAAGGATTGAATTTCACCATGCAGCCGAAGGTTGGAGTAGAGTCCGGTTCCGCCCATCGTGAGGATCAGATGGCGGCTCGGGCCGGCGGAGAAGAAATAGGCGCTGCAAATTAAGCCGTCTTGGGCGCGAACTTCGCCTTTTGAAGGTGGAGATTGCCCAAAAGACATCGCCGGCCAAGTGAAGAGGCCAAAGAAGGCCAGAATCATTCGCCAATTCATCGCTCGTCTATAGCCCATCTCGGCCCGATGAAAATCACCTGTTTTAGGGATTTTTCAAGGAAAATCATGACTTATACACGAACAAAGCCAGAATTCCGTGGAAAAATGAAAAGTAAGCAATGGAGAAAAGAACGAGAAAGATCGTGTTGCCCCGAATCTGCTTCGCCACTTCACGGGGCTTTCCGGGATAAAGGTCGTTGACCGCGCCGAGGTCGCTTTCGTTGATGAAGCCGCCGCGCAGGGCCGAAAATTTTCCCAAGACCACGACTTCCTCGCCGGGCTCGACCAGCTGCTCGCGGAACTTGACGCCTTGCCAGCTTCCCGGATCGTCGCCCAAGCGCAAATCCTTGCGCACCGAGCCGTCATCGTCGATCAGGATGTCTTCAACTTTCGAGAGCTGATCCCAGATTCCTTTCATGCTGCGCGCATCCTCGAAGAAAGCCTGGGCGGCATGCTTGGCGAAATTTTCCCGCGAGCTGGTCGTCGGACGAAATTGCGGTGGGACATGCTCCAGCGTCGGAAAGCCCAGCAGCCGAAACTTCCCTTGAGGCGTGTGGATCGAGCAAGGGCACATCGCCAGGCCGCCGTAGAAATTGTCGTCCCGTTCCGGCCGGTGCGCGGCCATCGGATCTTCGTGGTAGATCTTGTAATCGTAGGCGACGCAGGGCCGGCCGCTCAGCGGGCTCCGGAGCGGATCGCCGTCGGGCTCGATCCGGCCGATCGCCGCCGCCAGTTTCCCATCCTCCGGCGGGAGTCCGCTCTGGGCCCGCCGGATCGCCGCGGTCTTGCGCCAAGTTGTGACGATGTTCCGCAGGCTGCCGACGAGGGCCAGGATCGAAAGCGAGGCAAAAAAACCGAACAGTAGCTGGAGATGCCAAGCCATGTACGGCTTCAACAAAAAGAAATAGCCGGCAAAACAGACCAGCCAGAAGGCGAGTAAGATCAGGCAGGATCTTTTCATGAAAAGCGCTCAATTAAATATTTGGCAAGCCCCGCCAAGCCTCGTATCTTGCCGAGAAATTCGAAGGAGCCCTAATGCGATTCCCTCTTCTTGGCAAGTTTTTCACCCTGGGTGGCTTGACGATTGCGGTCGCCGCTTGCGGCAGCGGCGGCAGCGACTTCAGCGGGCAGCTCAACGTCCACGTCCGCGGCGCCAACGGCCCGCTGGGTCCCGCTCAAGTGACGCTCTATTCCACCCGCAGCGGCCGCGATCCCTTGATCCTCAGCCAGGCCGACACCAGCGACCAAGGCTTCGTCGGCCTCTTTTACAATCCCCCGACCGATCCGCAGGCGGTCCTCTACGTCGAGGCCGACCTCCGGCCGGAGCGGCCGATCAAGCTGGCCGCGGTGTTGGGGACCGGGCCGGCGCCGGCGGAGATCATGGTCAATGAATTGACCACCGTCGCTCTGGCCTATGCGATGAATCAATTTCTGGGGCCCCAGGGCCTCGGCGGCTCCAGCCCGGGCTTGCAGAACGCCGCGGCCATCGCCGGCAACCTCGCCTCGGTCGAAAGCGGGGTGGTCGCGTCATTCCTGGCCGCGGCGCCCAACGGCGGCGAGACCAGAACCCTGGCCACCTTCAACTCCCTGGCCAATCTGTTGGCGGCCTGCGTGCTCGCCCCAGCCAATTGCGATTCGCTTTTCACCTTGGCGACGCCGCCCCAAGGCGGCGCTCCCGCCGAAACCCTCAGCGCCGTCCATAACGTCGCTCGCTACCCCGGGCAGAACGTCGTCGCTCTGCAAGCGCTGGCGCAGTCCTCGGCGGCTTTCGCGCCGGCCCTCGACGCCGCCGCGGCGCTCGATGCCTGGACTCTGGCGTTGCGCTACGTCGGCAATGGCCAGGAGATGGATGGGCCCGGCAACGTCGCCTTCGATGCCGACGGCAACGCTTGGATCGTCAACAATTACGAATTTCACGCCGAAGCGACCGGCGAGGTTTGCGGCGACGATCATATTCTGCGCCTCACTCCGACCGGCGAAGACTTCCCAGGCGCGCCCTACCAAGGCGGCGGGCTCTACGGCGCCGGCTACGGCATCACTTTCGATCCGCTGGACCGCCTATGGGCCGCCAACTTCGGCTTTCAAGGCTCCGATTGCCCTTACGATCATCTGGAGCTTTCGCAGACGGTTTCGCTCTTCGATCTCGACGGCACGCCGCTCTCGCCCACCAGCCAAGGCAACGATTCGGGCCAGGACCACGGCGGATTCCAGGGGTCGGGCAACACGATACGCCAGCCTCAGGGCACGGTTTCCGATGTGGAGGGAAATCTCTGGATCGCGAACTGTGGCGGCAACAGTGTGACTCAGTTTCCGGCCGGCGATCCCAATGCCGCTTTCGCGATCGCGCCCGAAGACGGCGGCAATCCCTTGCTGGTCAACCCCTTCGACATCGCGATCGACACTCAGGGCCGGGCTTGGGTGAGCAGCAACGATAACAGCAGCGTCCTGGCCTTCGACGTCGAGGGTCATTTACTCCACCAGGTGACTGGTTCCGGAATCTCGCGGCCGATGGGCGTCGCCACCGACAGCCTCGGCAACGTTTGGGTTTCCAATTCCGGCATCATCCACCTGCCTTGCCAAGGCTCGACCGGCGATCTCTTCGACGCGGTCGACGAGTCCAACCAGCCGGGCTTCCAGAATGACAACGCCTCGGTCTCGATCGTCAACGCCCAAGGCCAGGCCAGCGGGCCCTTCCAGGGCGGCGGCCTCCAATTGCCCTGGGGGATCGCGGTCGACGGCAACGACAATGTTTGGGTGGCCAACTTCGCCGGCCAACGGCTTTCCCAAGTTTGCGGAGCCCGGCCCGAGACTTGCCCGCCGGGATTGCAAACCGGCGATCCGATCTCGCCGCCCGCCGGCTACGGCTTCGACGGCTTGGTGCGCAACACCGGAGTTGAAATCGATCCTTCGGGAAATGTTTGGCTGACCAACAATTGGGAGTTGGTGCCGATCCAGCAAAACCCCGGCGGCCATGAAATGGTGGTCTTCCTCGGCTTGGCCAAGCCGGTCCAGACGCCGCTGATCGGGCCGCCCCAAGCCGCCGATTAACCCTTGGCCTTGCTCTGCCGCTCGATCTCCTGTCGAAGCCGCTCTTCCTGAGCCTGCAGCTCGGGGGTGAACTCCTCGCCGAAGTCGCTCGCTTCGAAGACGGGCCGGATCTCGAGCTCGGCTTCCTCGCCGGGCATGGGATCGGGGCAGCGGCGGGCCCATTGGAGGGCTTCGTCCATCGACTTGACCTGCCAGATCCAAAAGCCGGCGATCAGCTCCTTGGTTTCGGCGAAGGGGCCGTCGACGATCCGGCGCTCGCTGCCGCGGAACTGGACCCGCTTGCCCTTCACGCTGGGATGGAGGCCTTCGCCGGCCAGCATGATGCCGGCCTTGACCAATTCTTCATTGAATTTGCCCATTTCGGTCAGCAAAGCCTCGCTGGGCATGACCCCGGCTTCGCTGTTCTTGGTGGCTTTCACGATGACCATGACTTTCATAATCTCTCCTTTGGCCAGACGACGGCCCAATTTGCCCGAATCGACAATTCGCCGCAATGGATTCGCTAAAACTTTCCCGAAAATCCCAAGGGAACTTCGACACCTACCGCCGGCTTCGACTCGAAGCTGAGCTTGGCCAGGCCGCGGGCGCCGGCATAGATGGCCCAGGCGTCGTGGAGGTGGAGTTGGATGCCGCCGCCCAGCGGCGAAAAGGAAATCCCCGAATCTTCCTCGGCGAAGAGCCGGTAAACTCCCAGGCTGGGCAGGTGGATATAAGGATCGAAGATGAGCGGGCTCTCCCGCAGATGGAAGACCGGTTCCAAGACCAGGCCGAGGCCGAAGTCGTCGCTGCTCTCATTTTTTTTGACGCTCTCGCCCTGAAGGCTTAGCCGGAAATCCCAGCGGTCCTGGCGAAAGCCGAGCCAGACCTTGGCGCCGCCTCGAGGTCCCTGGAAGTGATTGAAGATCAGCTCGCCGCCCAGCCGCCAGCCTTTCCAGCGGTCGTAGATAAAGGTTCCGCCGGCCGGAGGCGGCGGGAGCTTGGGCGCCTCGGCCGCGGCCGCGGCGGTCGCCGGCACCGCCGGCGAGCCCAGCCCCATGGCCGCGCGCAAGCCTTGGGCGTCCTTCTCCTCCTTGGGCGTCAGCGAAGTCTGTTTCAGCTCTTCCGTGCCGAAGAGGGCGGCGATCATCGTTTTGGCCTGGTTCTTACAAGAAGCTTCCGGGATCGGATCGCAAAAGGAGTATTCGCTCTCGCCGTCGACGCTCGAGATCTTTCCCATCTCCTCCATCACGAAAACGTCCTTGTCGTCGGCCTTCAGGGTGACGATTCCGTCGCCGGGCTGTCCCCGATCGAAGACCAGCTGGCGGTCGATGTATTTTTCGAGGTGGAGGCTTTCGAGAATTTCTTCGCAATCGCGCCGGGCGCAGACGTAATCGATCAAGGCCATGGCGAGATCGGTGGTGGCTGGGATGCGGTCGGACATGAAGGGGCCCCAAATGCCGGGCCCTCAAAGGGGGGAATCGTCGCTCGGCGCCTAAAGTTGTGCGCCGGCGGGGCTTAATCCATCGGGACGTCTTCGATTTTTTCGGCGGTGCTTTTATCGGTGGCTTGCCGGCTAGGTTGGTCCTGCGGCTTGCTGCTGCCGGAGTCGAAATAGAAGGTCATCTTTTTCGGCGTCCATTCGAGGTCGATGTGGTCGGCTTTCCACTGCCAGCGGCCGAGCTCGCCGCCGGTGAGGGTCGAGCTGCCGGAGCCGTCGGCATTGAGCGTCATGAAATAAGTGCCGAGCTGGGGATTGGTGACCTTCCAATTGCCGAGGTAGTCTTCTTGGGTCGCCTTGCCCGGGCCGGTGGCGGTGTTTTGGTCCTTTTGGCTGCAGCCGGCGCCGAGCAGAAGCACACTCAGTAAAAATCCGAGAACGATCGAAGGCATGGCTGCTTTATAGCGCAGAATGGGCTAAAAGAGAGCAAATATTTGAAAGGATATGTATGGCTTTGACCCTTCACCTGCATCCGCTTTCTTCCTTCTGCCACAAGGTGCTGATCGCCCTTTATGAAAACGAGACGCCTTTTGCGGCCCAGACGGTCAATCTGATGGACCCGGCCGAGTCCCAGGAATTTCGCAAGATTTCACCCTTCGGGAAGATCCCGGTGCTCCGGGACGACGGGAACGATCGCATCGTTCTCGAGTCCTCCATCATCATCGAGTATTTGCAGCAGCACTATCCGGGCAAAGCCCAACTCCTGCCCGCCGGCCCCGAAGCCTTGCTCGATGTTCGGCTCAAGGACCGCCTGCTCGACCTTTACCTTCATCTGCCCATGCAGAAGGTTGTCCTCGATAACTTGCGTCCCGCCGGCAAGAACGATCCTTACGGAGTCGAGCAGGCGCGGGAGACGATTCGCCTCTCCTGTCGAAGGATCGATCGGGAAATGGAAAGCCGGACCTGGGCGATAGGGGAGAGCTTCAGCTTGGCCGACTGCTCGGCGGCGCCGGCTTTGTTCTACGTGAATCAGGTGATGCCCTTGGCCGGGGACTTCCCTCATGCCGCGGCCTATTTGAAGCGACTGATGCAGCGGCCTTCCTACGCCCGAGTCCTGCGCGAGGCCGAGCCTTACTTCAAGAGCTTCCCCGGCGCCGCGAAGAAATAAAGCTAGCGTGGCCACAACCAGGGCTTGTGATGGTTGCCCCGGTCCGAGCCGACCGGCAAAGGCAGGCCCGGCGTGAAAGTCCCCTGATCCATGCAGGCGATTTTCCCGCGATCGGGACCGGCGGGACTGATGTCGCCGCCCGAGTTGGGCGAGTTATCCTGAATGTCGGAGTCCAGATTGCTGACGCAGAGCAAACCGCCGATCAAGACCGGGACCGCCGGGAATTCCAGCGGGCCTTCGTTTCGGCGGCCGGTAGTCTCGCTGACCGGATTACGGAAGACCTCGGCGACTTCGCCGTCGCGGCTGATCCAGGTCATCGAATTGCGGTCGATTGAGGTCACCCAAAGGTTCCCTTTGCGATCGATGGCGATGCCGCCGGCTCCGCTCAAGATCGGGTGTTGGACGAAGGCATTCTCCAAACAGAGAGTGTCCGCCGGATAAGTCGTGTCGCATCCGATTTTGGAGCGCAGGCCGCCGTCGCGATAAAACTCCGCCTTCCAAATAACCCCGCGGCTGACATCGGTGATGAAGAGCTCGCCATCGGCATTGAAGGCCAGGCCGGTGGCAACTCCCAAGCCTAGAGCGTTTCCCAGCGGGAAGCGGTTGGTGTCGCGCCCGATCCCGAGACTGTTGCGAAGCGGTGGAATGCGAAATTGAACCACTCCCGCGCCACCGGCCGGGATTTTCCATACTCGGCCTTGGTTTGACGGGCCATCGGTCGCCCATAGATTGCCGTCTTGGTCGAAGGCGATGTTGGCGAGACCGTTGGCGGCCGTGCCGAATTCGGTCGCCAGCGGCGGGCTGCTCTCATCCGGCGTGAAGCTGTAAATCCTTCCGGTGACGGTGTCGCCGACGAAAAGGTCGCCGTTTTGGTTAAATGCCAATCCGATGACGATGCAGGAGGTCATCGAGTTCGCCGCCGGCACGAAGCCTACGACGACCAAGGTTGGATTGTTGGGATCAACCCGCCAAATCGGACAAGGAACGCCGGCCGGAGTGTTCCGTCCGGCGGCATATAAATATCCGTCGGGACCCGAAGCCAGACCCTGCATGGTCAGCGGCATTTTGATCAGCGTCGAAAAGCTGGCATTTTCCGGGAAATCATGGCCGCCTCCGGAAGCCTCGACATTGGGAATGTAAATGAAAAAAGCCAATAGAATCGCGCTAAGCGCGAGCTTAAGCCCATACCCCATAAGAACCCCCTGTTTAACCCCTAAATGAAGAATAATAATTCTAAACTCGAAACGGAACCTTAGCAATGACTCGGCTGAATTCAATGGATGGATTCGGGCCGGCGGGTATAATTTCGAATCTCTTCACCTTGGAGGTCTCATGAAAAAAACGATTCCTTTCTTTATTATCCTGGCCGGCTTGGCCTTGGCTTTTCCGATCCGGGCCGAGGAAGCCAAGACGCCACCGGCGCCAGCGCCAGCCGCCGCCGCTCCGGCTTCCCAATCGGCGGGGCCTTCGATGATTTCGGCCAATGGATTCTCTTGCTCGATGATGGAGGGCAAGACCCAGTGCCAGGGCAAATTCGCGGAGGTCGACAAGAATCTGGTTTTCGCGGCTCGGGGATCGGGCGACCTCGTGCTCCGCGTCATCAAGGGAGATCAGCGCTACACTTACTCCAGCGGCAACGGCTGCCTTTGCGAGGAAGAGAAGAAGGAAATCGATTGCGTGAATGCCCAAGGCAAGAAGCAAGAGTTCAAGGGCGACAAGATGCAACAGGAAAGCGCCGCGTTCTGCTCGCTGAAGAAGTGAGCTGGCTTAGAGGTCCCGGCCGTTGAAGTGCTTCACCGGGACGCTCTCCAGGTTGAAGTCTTCGAGGCAACGGATATTGATCGCCGCCATCGGCTGGCCCTTGGGGTCGACGCCTTCGCCGAAAGGGTGCATCCCGCAGGTCGGGCAAAAGCGGTGCTTCACGATGTGCCGGTTGAAGGTGTAAGTGGCGAGGTCATTCTCGGGCGTGAGCAACTTCATCTTCTCACGCGGCACGAACCAGAGCAGGGAGCCCTTCCGCGAGCAGATCGAGCAATTGCAAGCGATGGCGCCTTCGATTTCGCCCTCGACTTCGTAAGCGATTTTTCCGCAGTGACAGCTGCCTCGGTATTTCAT
>DATEDP010000108.1 GCA_035281585.1 bacterium | reverse complement strand
CAATCCTTGGGCCTGGCGGCGGCCACGGTCCACCGTCCCGGTTGCATCCCCGGCCTGCTCGAGCGGTTTCAGCGGGAGCGCCGGCCGGCGCTGCTCGACATCCGCATCGATCGCGGCGTGCGCATCCGCGGCGGCGGCCGGGTCGAGGCCCTCCAGCATATGTCGATGCTGGCCAATGCCGCCAATGGGAGGTCCTGATGAAAGCCTGGGTCAGCGGACTCGGCAGCTGGCACCCGAGCACGGTCCGGCGCAATGATGCCTGGCCGCCGGAGTTCAGGGCGGCGGCTCGGGCCGGCGACCGCACCTTCAACGACATACCACCGCCGCTGGGAGACGCCGCCGCCCTCGCGGAACGGTACCTTGAGCTCGAGGCCATCGACCCCTTTCTAGGCGCTCGCGAACGGCGCGTCGCCGCTGACGGCATCACGGCCGCCGACGCCGAATACGCGGCGGCGCGGGCGGCGCTTGAAGACGCCGGGGTGAGGGCCGATCAAATCGACGCGGTGATCTCCTACACCACGGTACTCGATCGGATTCTCCCTCCGACGGCCGGACTGGTGGCCCATCGACTCGGAGCGACACGGGCGGTGGCCTTTGGTACGGATGCCGGTTGCTCCACTTTGATCACCCAACTCATGATGGCCGCCGGTATGGTCGAAGCCGGCCTTGCGCGCCACGTGCTTCTGACCCAGTCTCATCTGATCTTGCGCGCGGTCCCCCTGCTGCATCCCGCGACCCCGGGCCTGGGTGACGCCGCAACCGCTTGCGTCGTAGGCCCGAGGGGGCGCTGGCGCATCGTCACTCTGCATGCCCAGACTCATGGTGAGTTTTACGATGCGGTCGCTTGGGTGCGCAACGACGACGCTGAGGATGAAGCCCCCTGGTGGAAAGGGGGCGGCGACTATCGCTTGGGCAGCAAAAATAGGCCGCAGGCCAAGCAGCTGATGCGTGACACGGTTCAGTATGGAGCCCAAACGCTGCGCGAGGCCGCCACCAAGGCCAAGCTGGGCGTCGAACAACTCACTCACCTTTTCAGCGTCCAGCCGCGCGGTTGGATCCCCGGAGCGATCGCCCAGCACTTAGGTTTGCCCATCGAGGCGGCGCTGACAACCTACGAGAAGTACGCGCACCTCGGGGCCTGCGGGCCCATCGTCAATTGGCAAACGGCCGACCGCGCCGGCACGCTCAAGCCGGCCTCGAGATTGGCGCTCTACGCTCAGGGCGCGGGCTTCACTCGCGGCGCGGCGATCCTGGAACACTTCTAGCGTTTGGTCTTGGAAAGGACTAAGCGAGACCGAAAAACTCGCCGACCTTGAAAAAGGTTCCCTGAGTGTCGCAGGGGCCGAAGAGAGTGGTGGCGTCATCACCGAGTTGATCGCCGACGGTTTTTTTGGCACCGAAGGCGAGCGGCAGATAATTGATGCCGATGCCCACCCCCAGCCCAACAAGAAAGCTGGCAGCCAGATGGGGCACGGCGACCGCTCTCGTCGCGCTCGGTGCCAAGCGAAGAGCTCTCACGCCGCTGGCGGCTAGACTTGCGTCCACACTCCCAGCGCTCGAGAATAAAAGACAAGCTACTGGAATTTCACCCGATAAAATACCCCACCCCACCGCACCCCGATGCATTCGGAAACCTCGATCCACTCGGTCGACCACGTTTTTCTTAGAAAAGTCGGCCGGCGGCATCTCTGGAGTGGTCGTTGAATCGCTGCTGGAAAATACCGAGTTGAAGCCCTCGACGGCTCTCAAGAATGAAATCATAGGGCCCTCATCGCTTTTCCCATCCTAAAGTTGCTGGCCATCGATTTAACCAAGAGTTACAACGAGGAGTCTGGAGATTCGCCTAAGGAGGGGCAGGCTGCCAATGACTTCACCGCCGGCGCCGACGAGGCTGGGCTCATTGACTCACTTTACTCGGTGTGTTAATAGTAAAGCGGAGTTAAAATTGTGCCCGAAGCCAAAATCAGCCAAAAATATCAAATCGTAATCCCGAAAAAGTCCCGGGAAGGAATGGGCGTCAAAGCGGGGGATAAGCTGATCGTTGAAACCTTAAATGGGGTTACCCTTCTGATGCCCAAGCCCAAGAGAATTTCCACGGCTCTAAAGGGAATTTCTAAAGGCACTTATACTCGAAAGGACCTCTCTCGAGAGAGGAAGTCTTGGTAAAGAAAGCGTCCTTTATTCATGCCTTGAATAGGGCCGGAGCCCTTTACTTAGACACAAGCTTGCTCATCTACCAACTCGAGGACATCCTTCCTTATTCCGCCTTGACAGAAGTCGTTTTCAACTCCATCGAAAACAAAAAACATGAAGGACATATCTCCGTCTTAAGCATTCTCGAGCTGAATGTGAAACCTTACCAGTTGGGCCAGAGTAAGACCGCCCTGACCCAGGTGAGTCTCCTGAAAAACCTTCCCCACATGACGATTCATCCCATCGATTTGGAAACAGCCGATAAAGCGGCCCAATTCCGGGCCCGTTATCGTCTAAAAACCCCGGACGCCATCCATGCCTCATGCGCCTGGGTTCATCGCTGCCAAACCATCATCGGCAACGACAAGGAGTTCAGCAAGGTCAAGGAAACCTCCTATCTGCACCTTGATCATTTTCTTTAGTTTTTATGATCCGCTTAGGCAAGGCCGAGGAATTGGCCGACTTTGAAGAAAGTGCCGTGGCGATCGCAGGGACCGAAGACCGCGATGGCCGCGTCGCCCAAATGATGGCCGACGGTTTTCTTGGCGCCAAGAAATTGCGGAAGGTAGTTCAAGCCCGACCCCATCATCACTCCCGAGACAAAGGATCCCGCGAGCAAAGCTCCTTGGTATCCCAATAAAGCTCCGCCTCTTAACCCAAGAATGGGAAGTCCCCGGGCATTATGAAGAAGACCAAAAGGAAATCCGGGGATCTTGCCTACGCCAAAAAAGGCTTGGGCACCGGCAAGTCCCACCAGGGTATTGATAACCGGCTTCATTCGGTTCTTTTCTTCGATTTCGTCCAATTCAAAAAGACTCTTGGGATTTGTTGCCACCTCGTTGCTAGGAAAAACCGAGTCTAGGCCCGTGGCTTTGAAGAACGATATCATTTTGCCCCCATAAATCAGCGATGTTTTGATCGCACCGCTTCCCCATAATGACAACCTCCTTTTCGTCGACCCGATTCTAAAGTTGCTGGCCATCCCTTTAACCAAGCGTTACAAAGTGGGGTCTGGTGATCCTGTTAAGGAGGGTAGATTTCATGAAAAATCATTCACTTATTTGGTTTTCGGCGCTCTCGATCGCCCTGGTCGCCGCCCAGGCCTCGGCCGCCTCACGGATCGAGTACATCCTCGACGTCAGCGGCTCGATGAACGCCCAGGCCGGCGGCGAGAGCCGGATGGCCGCCGCCAAAAAGTCGATCGCCTCGGCGATCGAAGGCATCCCCGACGGGACCATCGTCGCCCTCCGGCTTTATGGTCATCGGACTCCGCCGGCCGACAAGGCCGGGAGCTGCAAGGACACCGAGCTGGTCCTGCCTTTTGGCCCGATCAATAAATCGAATTTCCTGGCCCTGGTGAACGCCACCAACCCCTTGGGCCAGACCCCGATCGCCTATTCCTTGGAGCAGGCGGCCAATGACTTCACCGCCGGCGCCGACGAGGCCCAGACCATCATCCTGGTCAGCGACGGCGAGGAAAGCTGCGGCGGCGATCCGGTGGCCACCGCCAAGGCCCTTTTGGCCAAGGGCTTCAAGCTCAAGATCAACGTCATCGGCCTCGACGTCGACGCCAATGCCAAGAACCAGCTCGCCGCCATCGCCACCGCCACCGGCGGCCAGTACTTCGACGCCCGCGACGCCGCCAGCTTGACTTCCTCGCTCCAGAAGTTGACCCAGGAGTCGCTGGTCATTGAGAAGGCCGGCGCCTCCGTTTATGGCGAGGAAATCCGCGGCGGCGACAACTTCGAAACCGCCGTTCCGCTGGCGCCCAATAAGCTCTTCCGCCTGAATCACCACCAGCGCGTCAATCAATACGACTACTTCTCGGTCGAAGCCAAGCCCGGCCAAAAAATCATCGTCAGCCTCGAAACCGGCGAGAAGGGCGTCGATATCAAGCCCGACAACAGCTACACCGAGAACCTCAACCCCTATGCCGCGATCTCGCTGCAAGCTCCCAATCGGAGCCAGCTCAAGGTCGAGAACATCATCGGGGGGAAGAACGATTCCCGGCGGATCATCTTCCCGGTGCCGCTCGACGGCGCCGGCAAGTACTACATCCTCGTCGGCTCGGCCTACGACAACCAGCACAAGGATCACCGCTTCAAGGTCGAGCTCGGCGAGCTCTTCGACGCCGGCAGCCAGCAAGACGCCGGCGACACCCGCGACAGCGCCCTTTCGATCCAGCCGGGCACGATCAAGGGCTATGTCAATCCCAACGACGAGGTCGACACCTATAAGGTCAACCTCCCGGCCGGCGCCTTGAACCTGCGGGTCCGCCCGATCAGCGAAAAAGTCCACATGAACCTCACCCTCTTTGATGCCGATGGTGTCGAAGTGGCCCGCGGTCATGCGCCCAATCCCGGCGCGGTCGCCAAGATCGAGAATGCTGCGATCGCCAAGGCCGGCGAGTATGTCCTGAAAGTCTCGGGCGGCTACGATCCGCCGGAAAGTGAATACACCCTCGAGATCCTGCCAGCCGGCACCGCCCCAGCCACCGATGCCGGCGCTCCGCCGGCTTCGCCGACCGCCGTGGCTCCGCCCCCGGTACCGCCAGCGCCAGCGACTCCAGCCGCGCCGACGGTCAGCGCCGACCGGCCCCTCTCCAAGCCGGTGCCGATGCCGGGCGTTCCGGTGGCCAGTGCGCCGCGCAACTCCAAGGAGCTCTGCCCCTTGATCAAGCAATTGCCTTGGATGCAGAAGCTGAAATTCTACGGCCTCTACTCCGGCCTCCCGCTGCTCGGCGGCTGGCTGATCGGCATGCTCTGGGGTTACTTCAAAGGCCGGGGCAGCGGAAAGCGCTGGGCCGCCCGCCAAGCGGTGAAGCAAACCACTCACAATCCGTCGCCTCCAACGCCTCCGAAGTGAGAAGGCTTTGTTCAACAAAAAAGGCGGTCCCGCGGGACCGCCTTTTTTCTTTGTCATCCTTAGCCAAGCGAAGGATTCACTACCCGCTAATGGCCCTAAAAACCGGGAACCTTGGTCGCCTTCTTGAGCAGGTGATAGGTGCCGATCCAGCCGAAGACGATCACGATCAGCAAGGACCACCACCAGGTCGAAGCCCAAGTGGTATGGGCATTGATCATCGTCCAGATCAGGGGCACCGACATATAGGTGTTTTGGCGGGAGCGAAGGCCGGCCAGCGCCACGACCTTGGGGTCGGGAGCCTGGCCGTCGCGGACCGCGGTGATGATTTGCTTCTGCGAGGGCCAAATCCGGAACCAAACATTGAAAGCCATGATCGTGCCGAGCAGCGCGCCGATGTGGATGGTGTAGCCGCGGTAGCTCCAGCCGGCCCAGTGGCCCATCAGGTAAAGAACCCCGGCCAGCAGCAGGAAGCACAGGACCACCGCTGCCTTGAGGTTCTTGGTGCCGAGGGCCTTCATGATGATGTCATAGATGATGAAGCCGAAGAAGGTCACCGCGATCATGGCGAAGGTCGGGACCTGCCAATTGACCGATCCTTCGAAGAGAGTCCCGCCGTGGTAGAAAACCAGCATGGCGAGCAAAATGCCGGTGAACCAAGTCCAAGCCGCGCCCCAGCGAAACCAAAAGAGCGCCCGGGGCATGAGCTGGGGAACGACCTTCTTCTTGGTTTCGCCATCCATGGTCGCCGCGAAGGCGCCGTTGACGAAATTGAAGTAATATAGAAGTCCGATCCACAGGACTCCGGCCACGACGTGGAACCAGCGAAAGATCGACTGGAGAATATCGGTAGTTTGCATGCCTCTCTCCTTTTCTTAGGGGCTCATCTTACTATGCAAATTCTTCGAATTTGCCGCGCGCATCGGCTTAGCCGACGCTTGCTCACTTCAGGATGGGACGCATGTTAACGGCGAATGCCTGATTTTCAAGCAATAAAAATAGCTTCCCTACGGCTGTCATCCTGAGCGCTAGCGAAGGATCTCCGACTACTTGGTGGGTATGAGATCCTTCGGCCCCTTCGGGTCCTCAGGATGACGCTTCTTCCGCTTTCTTGCTCATTTTGCGGAGGGCCCGGGCCCGGTGCCGCAGCCGGACGATCTCGCCCCGGAACTCGTGGGTCAGGCGGACCAGCGATTTCTCGGTCTTGAGCTCTCCGAGGCTGACCTCGCGGGGGCGGCCCCAATTGAAGATGGCGTGGGTCGGAAAAATCAACGGCGCCTTGGGCACCACGAAATAGGGGTAGTGAAGGTAGGGTTTGATCAGCTTTTCCACCAGGAAGGGCTGGTTGATGATCCAAAATTTGATGGTGTAGTCGATGCCGTCGTGGCCCACCGGCACGATGTGGACCTTCTTCCCCGGATTCTCCAAGAGATACTCGCGGGCGATGTTGAGGAAGCCCTTGTGGAACTTCACCACGTAGTCGCGCTTGATGTAGTGTTTGATGAAGTCCATGCCCTCGGGGAAGAGCAGGATGTGGTCGCGCTTCAGGGCTTCCTTGCCGGCGGCGACGCTGATCGGAAGGCATTGGCCGCTCTTGAAGATCTCCCGGACCAAGGGAAGCCGGAAGGCCTCTTTGTAAACCAAGGAGCGGACGATCCCCAAATTCCGCGCGTAGAAATAATAGCAGATGATCGCGGCCTCGAGGGTGTTGGCGTGGTTGCTGATCAGGATGACCTTTTCGCGCGAGGCCAAATCGGCCACTTCATCGGCGTGGCCGGCATGCTCGACCTTGAAATAATAATCGTGGAGCAGCTTCAGCCAATGACGATGCATGCCGTAGAAGCGCTGATCGATGGGCGTGTCATCGTACTCGAAGGAGAATAGCTTCTTGAGCTGCTGCGGAATTTCGCCCAAGGACGGCGCGGGCAAAAGCGACTCCAAAGTCTTGCGCGGAGACTTGATGAAGTCCTCGAGCGTGCGCGACAAGCTCGTCATGAGTGGATTCAATTGGTTTCCTCTTTAGGTCCGCGGGGTCCTCGGTCCTGGCGACCGATTCGCCACGTAGGATAGAGAGTCGAAACGAAAACCACAAGATGGCGGTGCAAATTTTTTGTAAAAAATAATGACGGTAGGTGTCATTCCGAGCGCTCGGGATGACAATGCTCGAAAATAAAAAAGCCGATCTCCCCTAGAGATCGGCTTTCCCTTAAGCACCCTTGAGCTTCGTTATCCCCAACGAAGCTTCCCCTCTGAACTAGCCCAGGACCTTCTTCAGTCCGCCGACATACCCCCGAATCATCGGCTTGCCGGAGTTGGCCCGGGCTTGAACCTGACGCAATTCTTCGCCCCAAGCTCGGCGCCACAAGGAATCGACCGCGGAGGAAGGCGCCTCCTCACCCACGAGTCGGATCCCCTCCAAAACCTCGTAGTTGCTTCCTTCGCGGTTGTTTTGAATTCGCTGTTGCGCCG
>DATEDP010000107.1 GCA_035281585.1 bacterium | reverse complement strand
AATCCCCCCAACCCCCCTTTTTCAAAGGGGGGTAAAGAATACGCATGATCCAAGTTATTCAAGATTCTCTTTTGAAGCTCGAGCTCCCCTATCAGGAGGCTTGCGCCCTCCAGCGCACCAGCTACGTCGGCGGCGAGGGCCCCAAGGTCGGCATCGTCTCGGGCATCCACGGCGACGAGATCGAAGGGCTCTACGTCTGCCATCGCTTGGCCCATTGGCTCGAGGAGCTGGCCAAGACCAATCCCAAGGCCCTGCTCGGGCGGGTCGAACTCTATCCGGCGATGAACACCCTGGGACTCGACACCTTGCAGCGGCTGGTTCCGGTCTACGAGGTCGATTTGAACCGCAATTTTCCGGGCGATCCCCAAGGCGTCTTTCCCCAGCGGATCGCGGCCGCGGCGATGGAGGCGATGGCCGGATCGGCCCTGGTCATCGACATCCATGCCAGCAACATTTACCTGCGGGAGATCCCCCAAGTCCGGATCAACGAGGAGTTTCAAGCCCGGCTGGTTCCGCTGGCCCAAAAGATGAACCTCGACGTGATCTGGCTCCACGGCGCGATGACCGTCCTCGAGGCCACCATCGCCCACAGCCTCAATGCCGGCGGCGTGCCTTGCCTGGTCGTCGAGATGGGCGTCGGGATGCGGCTGACGCCGGAGTTCACTGAGCAGCTTGTCATCGGGATCCTCCACGTTTGGCGCGATCTCGGCGTCCTGGCCAAGGATCTGGAGCTTCCCGAGCTGACCCATGCGCCGTTCTTGGCCGACGGCGGCAACGTCCACTATCTCAATGCCGACACTTCGGGCCTCTTTGTGCCGGCGGTGGAGCATTGGACCTCGGTGACCAAGGGCGAAGTGCTGGGCCGCATCGTCTCGCCCTTCCAGGGTGGAGTGCTTTCCGAGGTCCGCTCGCCCTGTGACGGCATCCTTTTCACCCTGCGCGAATACCCGTTGGTCTACGAGGGCTCGCTGATGGCCCGCTTGATGGAGGTGAAGCCGTGACTCCGCCGTCCCTGCTTCACATGAGCGCGCCGCTGCGCGAGGACTTCGATATTCCCTTCCACCGGATCGGAAGGAAGGAAGGCCCGCCCGAGGTCGCCTTGGTCGGCGGCCTCCATGGCGAAGAGCTCAACACCGTCTTCGTCCTCGGCCGCATGGCCGACTACCTTCACCGGGTCGAAGCCGGAAAATATCCGGGCCTGACTTTGAAGGGCTCCTTCCTGATCGTTCCGGCGATCAACGTCTTGGGCCTCAACACCCGGAGCCGGCTCTGGCCCTTCGACAAGACCGACATCAATCGGATGTTTCCCGGCTACGACCAGGGCGAGACCACCCAGCGAATCGCGGCCGCGGTGCTCAAGGCCACCGAAGCGGCCAAGCTGCGGATCGAGCTACGCTGCTCGAACCAGGATTTGGAAGAGATGTCCCACGTTCGGATCTACGAGAGCGACGCCGAGGAGCGGCGGGTGGCCCAGGATTTCGGCTTGGGAACCATCTTGGAGAAGCGGATCGGCAAGCTGTCCAGCGTCAGCTTGATCCAGGCTTGGAAGAACTCGGGCGGCTTGAACTTCGTGCTCCGCGGCGGCCGCGGCGGCGGCCTCCAGCTGACCTATTGCGAGCGGCTCTTCGCGGCCCTGCGCGGCTTTCTCCACCATCGCGGCTTCTTGGTGGACCCTCATTGCCCCGATCCCGACGAGAACATCCTGCCTTACAAGCCGGATTCGGCCTTTCGGATCTTGTCGGAGAAGGCCGGCTTCTTCGTCTCCCACCTCAATCCCGGCCAATGGCTGCAGGCCGGCGATTTGGCCGGCATCCTCTACGACGGTTATACCGGAAAGGTCCGGGGCGAAGTTCACGCGCCGGTCGCCGGTTTGGTGCTGGGGCTGCGGCGCCAGCCGCTGACCTTCGAAGGCGACATGATCGCGAAACTCCTCCGACCCTGACTACGACAGGGCCGGCGGTTCCTCCCGCAGCTTGACCGGCTCGCCGTGCTTGTGGATCCGGATGTTGAGGACCTCGACGAAGAGCGAGAAAGCCATCGCCGCGTAGATGTAGCCCTTGTTGATGTGTTGGCCGATGCCCTCGGCGGTGAGCATGACGCCGATCAGGAGCAGGAAGGCCAGGGCCAGCATCTTGAAGGTCGGGTGGCGTTCGATGAAGCGGCTGACCGAGCCGGCGAAGAGGATCATCACGCCGACCGCGATGATCACCGCGGTGATCATGACCCAAAGCTGGTTGGCCATGCCGACGGCGGTGATCACCGAATCGAGCGAGAAGATCATGTCGAGGGCGATGATTTGGGCGATCACCGAGCCGAAGGAGGCCGCCTTCACCGTCTTGTCGCCTTCGACCGCGCCTTCGAGCTTGTGGTGGATCTCGTAGGTCGACTTGGCGATCAGGAAGAGTCCGCCGATCAACAAGATCAGGTCGCGGCCCGAAAAGCCGTGGCCGAAGACTTCGAAGAGCGGCGTGGTCAGCCGCATGACCCAGCTGATGCCCAGCAGCAGGGCGATCCGCATGCCCATCGCCAGCAGGAGGCCGATCCGGCGGCCTTTATTCCGCTGATTGGCCGGCAGCTTGCCGGTCAGGATGGCGATGAAGACGATGTTGTCGATGCCCAGGACGATTTCCAGGCTGGTCAAGGTGAGAAGGGCGATCAGGGCTTCGGCGGTGAAGATTTCAAACATGGCTGGGTCTCTAGCACTGTGTCATCCTGAGCGCCAGCGAAGGATCGACTGCCGAGCTCCTCAATGCCAAGAGCCTCCGCAGCTAAAATGACATTTCAGTCCTTCCCGAAATAGGCCTTGGCCTCCGGCCGCAGCCAGTAGACCAGCAAGGGCACGCAGAAGGGAATGAAGCAAGCGCTGCTCAGCCCAAGGCAGATAAGCACGATGTGGTAAGTCCAGGCCCAAGGCTTCCGCGGAATGAAGAAGGCGGTGACGTAAGCGCCGCCCAAGACCAGCGACATGCCGGTCAGAAAAACCAGGTAGCCATAGAATAGGAGCGGCGGCGTGTCGGCGGCCCGCCAAAAATCGGGCGAAGCCCGCAAGGAGAAAAAGAGGCCGACGGCGCAGCCGAGAATGATCAAGATGTAAAGGGCCGCCAAGGTCGCGGCATAAACTCGGTACCACTTGATGACGCCGGGAATCGGGGATTGGGCCATGGGAAAAATATGGCATAGTGTCATCCGGAGCGCCAGCGAAGGATCCACTACAAACGCTGTAGTGGATCCTACTTGTGCAATAACCTAAACATCTCCCGCAATGTCGCCGGCAGCTCCGGCGCCGCCCGCATCGTCTCGATGTCCAGCGGGTAGATTCGGCCGTTTTTGACCGCCGGGATCGAGGGAAAGCTCTTCCAGAAATCGCGGTGGCCTTCGCGGGCCGCCGCCGAGCCCTCGCTGCCCATCGCGAAGTCGAAGACCGCCTCGGGCGCCGCCCGAATCAGCAGCTCGGTCGTGTAGTAAGGGTATTTCAGCCGGCTTTCTCGGGCCACGTTGCGGGCGCCGATATATTCGCCGGCTTCGTCGAAGAAATTATTCCCGCCGGCCACCACCAAGGGACGGTAGCCGACGACGTAGAGGACTTTGGTTTTGGGCAGGCTCGCCGCTTCGGCCTTGAGCGCTTGGAGCTCGCCCCGCATCCGGCCGGCGATTTCGCGGCCTTTCTCCTTCTTGCCGAGCAAGGCGCCGAGGGCCTCGATCGAAAGCAGGGTCTGCTCGACCGTTCCGAAGCCCAAGGCATCCACCGAATAGCCCGAAGCCTTCAGCGCCTCGACCGGTCCGGCGCTGCTGTTGGCGGCGCTGCCCAAAGTGAGAACCGGCACGCCCCGGCTCAGCAGGAACTGCACTTCCTTCTGAGAGCCGTTCTCCACCGTTCCCATGACCAAGTCGGGATTCAAGCGCAGGATTTCCTCGGGGAAGGCCTGGATATAATCGGCCACCTTGGGCAGGGCCTTGGCCGCTTCCGGCCGCCGGCACCAAGTGGTGACGCCGATGACCTCGGGTCCGGCGCCGAGGGCGAAGAGAATCTCGGTCAGATTGGGCTTGAGCGAGACGATCCGCGAATAGGCCCAAGCCGGCGTCGAAAAAAAGAGGCAAGCGAGAAGGAGCAGGAGGCGAAGCCGCCGGAGGGCTTTAGGCAAGATTGGGCTCCGCCGAAGCGCCCATCTCGTCGAGCCACTTTTCGAAGATCTTGTCTTGGGTTTCGAGGAAGAAGAGCATGCCTTGGATCTCGGGTTTGCTGTCGCCCAGGATGTCGCGGTTCAAGAGCTGGGTTCTTTCGCGGAGCCGGCGGATCTCGGCGATGCATTCGTCCTGGCTGAGATCGCGGGTGAAGAGGCGATCGCGATCGAGGTAAACCTGGACGAAGCGCTCGTAGATGCCGAGAGTGTCCTCGAGCTGCTTGTGCTCGATGTTGCTGCCCCGCAGCAGGGCCTTGGCCTGCTTGAAGTGGCTCTCGGCCTCGGCGTAGTCGGCGCGGCTCAGCGCCATCTTGCCCCGGATGAAGTGGGGCTCGGGCGCGTCGGGATGCTTCTCGACGATGCGGTTGAGCAGGCGCTGGGCTTGGTCGGCTTGGCCGTATTGGCTCAGGGCCCGGGCCTTCATCATTAAAATTTCGCTGGAGCCGCTCAAGCGGAAGGCCAGATCGTAGAAGCGGATCGCGCCGGCGACCTGCTGCAATTGCTCGAGCTTGTGGCCGATGCTCTTGAGATACTCGGCAACCCGCAGCTCGCGGTCTTCGACCCGGAGCTCCTTGACGGTGTGATCTTCGAAGGTGTCGAGGGGAGAAGAGAAGGAGATTCCCTCGAGGTTGGCCGGTAGAGCCGACTTCAAGCTGGCGATATCTTCCTCGGCAATGCGCGGCGTGTTCAGCTCGACGCATTTGCCGCGGGATCGGTTATAAATAAAGATGGATGCCATCTGCCCTTCGCCCAAAAACCAAAGCTTTTAGCAACCAACCAACGATATCCGCTGTACAGATATCGCCCCGCGTCAGGCGATTAACCCTTCCACCGGGCCTTGTCAATCAAAGTGCATGGTCGGTTAATAAACTAGTGCGGAATTTCCCCTGAAGTCTGTACAAAACCGCCCCGGGCGCCCTCTACTCCCATTATCGGCTGTTCCGGCTCCTCGGTGTGGACGCCCTGCGTCATGGGTTGAGCCGCAGGACCTCGGGACCGAAGCCGACGAAATACTCGGCGCCCAGCCTGAAGCCATCGCTCAATCCGTTGATGTCGTTGGTTAGAGGATCGACACCGAGGCTCGAGCCGACGATCGTCCCTTGGTTCAAGTCGACGGTGTAGATCCGGCCGTCGTTGAAGTTGGAAACCACCGCGAAATTTCCGTCGGCGCTGACCTGAAGGTTGGAGAAAAAGATCCGCTCGCCCCCGATGCCGGCGGCCCGGAGGTCGATCTCCCGGACTCGGGAGGTCGGCCAATCGACCAGGATCAGCCTGCCGCTGTTGTCGGCGGTCGGCAGCAGGGCCCGCCTGCCGTCGGAGCTGAGAGCGATCTCGCCGGCCAGCCCGGCGCCGCGCCGGCCCAAGGGCAGGCTGGTTTCGAGCTCGAAGGTGTTGGGATTGAAGACGTCGAGGCTTCCCTCGCTGGTGACTTGGCCGTGGCGATCGATCGCGCCGCTGTTCACCACGAGCAGGCGGCCGTCGGCCTCGGCGACGCCGGTTGGGTTGAAGGCCGAGGTCGGCAGCTGGGAATACTCCTGAGTGAAAGGATCGAAAGCCAGGACGGTGCCGGGCTGGAAGTCGGCGGCGGCCTCGTCGTAATTCGAGGTCGCGACGAAAATCCGGTCGCCGATTTCGACCAAGCCCTTGGGGAAGGCCGGCCGGATCGAGGTCAAGTTCCGGCCGCTCGAGCTCTGCCCGCTCAAAGCCAGGGCGGTGGGGAAGGCGAAATGCGATTCCTGCCCCGGCGAGGGCCGAACCACGGCTAAGCCCGGGTTTTGGTGGGTGGTGATGTAGATGGCGCCATCGGATCCCCGCAGCACTTGGTCCGGCGGGTAGGTGAGCCCGATGAGGCTCTGGGCATTGGGCGAGGCAACATTCCAAGCGAAGAGATGGTGGTCGCCGTTGACGTAGTTGGCGCAGACGCCGAGGCCATCGTCCAAGTCGGTGATCATCCCGTCGTTGCCGCAGGGCGCCAGCGCCTGGCGGCTGAAGGTCGCGAAGCTCGGCGCGGCCGCCGGCCGGCCGCCGTCGGTGCCACCACTGCCGCCGCTGCCGTCGGAACCGCCGCTGTCACCGTCAGCCTCGAGCGGCGGATGGGAGCTGCAAGCCACCGGCAGGACGCTACCGGCCAAACCCCAAAGGCCATAGGCCAACGGGCTGCCGAGTTCGGGCTTTTGCACCGGCCGGGCATCGGCCAGCGCCGAGCGAATCATTCGCCGCCGGAACTCGAGGCTATTCCGCAGCAAGGCCGGCGGCCTAAATTCCCCCCTTTGAAAAAGGGGGGGCAGGGGGGGATTTAAAGCGCTGGAATTCACCTCCACGCTGGGCGCAGCCACCAGCGTCTCCGGCATCCGGCAAACCAATTCCGAATAATCGTAGTAAGAAAAACTGGGATCGATGCAGAGGTCTTGGGTCATATTCTTTCCTTTCTAAAAATCACTGATGAACGATGCTCACCGCGTCGAGATCGAAGCCGGCGTTGCCGCCGCTTCCGCTCGAGCTCAAATCGCGAATTCGAATGTAAGAGGCCCAATCCAATCCCAGCTCGCTCAAGTCGAAGGCGTCGCCGCCGGCCTCGGCCGGATCGGTCGGATCGAGGTCGTTGAGCTCGGGGTTGGCCAGCACCGGGTGGATTCCGGCGCAGCCGGGATAGCCGCCGGCGACATCGGTCGCCGCACAGTCGAAGGCAAAAAACTGGCTGCCGTCCTGGCTGACCGCGATCTCGCCGGGCTCGGCAAAAGGCGCCTGCGGATTGCCGTTGGCGTAGAAGGCATTTTCGAAAACGATGAAGTCGGCTCCGGTGCCGTTCAAGATCGGCGTCGCCGACTTGAGGACGATCACGCCGCCGGCGCCCAGCGAGAGGACATCGAGGCTGCCTTGAAGGAGGCCCGAGCCCTGGGGCGGGCCGAGGACGATGCCCGGCAATTGATCGGCGCCGAGGCCGGCGCCGGCTCCCGGCGTGAAGGAGACGACCTGGTCGACGTAAGGGTCGGAAGGCTGAGGTGTCGGGATGGCGGTGGCATCGGGCGTCGGCATCGGCTCCGGGCTCGAGCTGGGGCTCGGCGAGGGAGTGGCGCTCGGCGTCGGCGTCGGGCTGGGCGAAGGGCTCGGTGTCGGCGAGGGCGGCGGCAGGCCACCGAAATCGCGCTCGCCGGCGGTGACCCGGAGGCTGACCTCGCGGTCGCCGGCGACGGCCTGAATTTGAAAAACAT